>JACRDZ010000013.1 GCA_016212735.1 Candidatus Firestoneibacteriota bacterium
AAGTCTGAAAATGCTTGTGAGAGTAAGCTGAAATTTACAAATATTTCATTGACGATTGAGCATTGACAATTGAGCATTATAATTCAATTCATATTAATAACGTCTAATGTTTTCAAAGGATTTAAACCTCAATGCTCAATTCTCAATTCTCAATTGCCAATTGTCAATGCTATTTACCCAGAATTGTGGGTAATAGTAAGGTTACAAGGGGGACATACATTGACATATCCTTTTATTTATTTATTAACATATATAAAAATATTTGTCAATTCCAACTCCTATTGACAATTCTAATTAAAATTTTGTTTTGAATATTTAATCTATGAATTCCCAATTAAATCCGAATGTTACTCTTCGCTCAGGCATTGGGAAGCCTTTTCGCGTTTCATATTTTGTATACTGCATGTTGCTTGCACCCCAGTAAAAATTAATATCTACAATACGTATCACTAACTTTGCGTTAAAAAGTGTATATGGGG
The DNA here is from genome assembly GCA_016212735.1 of Candidatus Firestoneibacteriota bacterium. Next base: position 480 of record JACRDZ010000013.1, read on the forward strand.
ATAATTCTTCAGTATTATCTAATGCAGTAAAACTTTGTCCAATTTTTTCACCGCCAAATTTTATACCAATATTCAGATCCCCCTTATGAAAATCTTTATTAAAAATTAAATAATATGTAATTTTATTACGCGGCTCATTAGGAAGAAAATGATTGGATGTTTTTTCACGTGCTGTAATATACGAATATCCTATTTCGCTTGCAAAATATGATAAAAAACGATTTTTTAAATATATTTCAATATTTTTTGAGTATGCATCTTTTATGTTTGCAGTATATATTGAATTACTATTACTTTCATGTTCAGTACTTAAAAAATCAATAAAATTCGTTTCATATAATTTTAGTTCTATTGTTTGAGAGGATTCCCCTCCTAATTCCATATTAATCCCCTGACTCAAAGATTTAGAAGGGATTAAAGGTTTTTTAGCAGGTTTTTGATTTAAATTATCCCCGTATATGTCTTTAAAATCCGGTAAAGTATAATCATTGTAAATATAGCCATTAATTTTTAAATAATCAGATATTCTATAACTCAAATCAAAATAAGGGACCCCAAGTATTGAATAATTTTCCGGGTCATAAAATCTATATCCCAATATGATATCTATATTTCTTATTTCATATAAGTTAGTTCTAAGGAAATAAGTCTTATCATTGTTCTCAGGTTTTAATTCTTTTGAGTTTAAAATTGTTGAATATAAATATTTATTTATCTCATAACCTAATACTAAAGATAAATATTTATTAAATTTCTTTTCATAATTTAATTTAATATCCTGTCTTTCTGCTTCTTCATAAATATCTAATTTACCAAAATTATTAAAAACGATATGATTGGATAAACTTACATTAATGTTCCCATATTCTTCAAATATTTTTGTTAATTCCAACTTCTGGTATTTATCTTCATCTCCTGACATAATTGGCAGGGATGTTGTATCAAAAAATACAAGATGTCCTACATTATCATCATAAAATCCTGAGGTAATATTTAGAATTATAGAAGAATCATATTTATATGATAAATTAGCTAATATATTCTGACCTTTATAATCATTATAAGGGAATTTCCCTACTCCACTATGTTTTGTTATTCCTAGAAAATATTCAAATTTCTTAAATTGATTACCATAATTAAAATTGAATATTCTATTATTGAAATCTCCCCAACTGATTTCAATTTTGGAATATGGTTCTTTTGATCTGAATTTTTTTGTTGTAATTTTAATAATTCCACCTGAAGAGTTTATCCCATAAATTACTGGATCAGCATTTATTATTTCAATATTTTCAATAAATTCCATTGGAATGGTTTTTAATTCTTTCTGGTTATCAGAGGGTGAATTCATTACCTGTCCATCGATAATAAAAAGCACATTCTCTGCCCCTGCACCACGCATGCTTATTTTTCTTGACTGTCCCATGTCACCTTCTGCAAAAAGATTTATACCAGCATATTCTTTTAAAAAATCACCAAGATTATTCGAAGTCGAAAGCATTATATCATTATAAGTGTAAATTTGTGATGCACTTAACCAAATTGATGGAATAAAAAATATATATATAAATATAATAAAAAAAGTAACTTTATTTCTCATTTTATCCTCTTAAAAATCTTTTCAATTCATTTAATGAATAACTATTAATAACATCTCCAGGTTCAAGCCATGCGCGGCGGGCGGTATATATTCCATATGACATCATTTCCATCTGGTGAGCAGAATGTGCATCTGTGGAATAACCAATTTTAATCCCATTTCATGAGCCTGGCGGGCATGAATATCATTTAAATCAAGACGGTCGGGATAGGCATTGATTTCCATTATTACTTTGTATTCTAGTGCTGCTTTAAAAACTTCCTTTAAATTAACAGGGTATGGTTCACGCTCTAAAATTAACCTCCCTGTCGGATGTCCCAGAATATTTACATAAGGATTTTTTAAAGCTTTTATAATTCTTTGTGTCATTTCTTTTTCAGGGAGGTTGAAATGTGAATGAATAGCTGCAATTACCACATCGCATTCTTTTAAGATACTATCTTCAAGATCAAGTGAACCATCAGCTAAAATATCAACCTCAATCCCCTTTAATATATATACCGGTGTATTTTTTGAATTTATAAGATCAATTTCGCCTAAATGTTTCTTTAACTCTTTTTCATTCAGACCATGCGCAACTTTTACTGCTTTTGAATGGTTTGTAATGGCGATATATTCATATCCCAGCTCCTTTGCTTTTTGTGCCATTTCAATAACAGTATTTTTACCATCTGTCTCAATAGTATGCATTTGCAAATCACCGCGAATATTTTTAAGTTCAATGAGTTCTGGTAATTTCCCTTTTTGAGCAGCTTCTATTTCTCCTCTATTTTCTCTTAGTTCAGGTGGTATAAATGGAAGTCCAATGCTTCTAAAAATATCCTCTTCTTTCTCCCCTCCAATTTTATGCTCATGAGTATCAAAAACTCCATATTCACTGATTTTAAGTCCCTTATCTTTTGCAATATAACGGACCGCGATATTGTGCGATTTTGAACCTGTAAAATAATGTAATGCAGCACCAAAACTCTCCTTTTCAAGAAATCTCAAATCTATCTGCAATCCATTAATAAGCTTAACACTTGATTTTGTAAGTCCATGAGCAATAACTTCTTTAACCTCATCATATTTTATAAATTTATCCATTATGTCCGTACCTTTTTCGCATATAGCAAGTATATCAATATCCCCAATTGTTTCCTGTCTGCGTCTTAAACTTCCTGCAGGAACAATTTCTTTAACTCCAATAGATTTCTTAAGATATTTTATTAATGCTTCACTTGTACTTAATCCGACTGAAATTTTATATCTTCCCTGCCCATGTTTATATGATTCAATAGATTTAATTATTTTTGCTTCTGTTTTTTCTCCCATTCCATCAAGATGTCTTATCTCACCTTTAGACGCTGCTCTAAGAAGTTTATCGATAGTATCAATCTCAAGTTTGTCATATATTAATTTAATTCTTTTTGGTCCAAGACCTTCTAATTTTAAAAATTCCAGTAAACCGAGAGGTATATTCTGGCGAAGTTCATTTAGAAAATCACATGAACCTGTTTTTACTATTTCTTCAACTTTCTCCTCAATACTTTTCCCTATTCCGCTTATATTTTCAAGTGTTCCACCTTCACTAATTATTGAAGATATATCTTTAGTCATATCACCTATAATTCGTGACGCATTTCTATAAGTTCGTATTCGGAATGGATTATCTCCTTTAATATCAAGAATATCAGCAATCTCATTAAAAATATCAGCAATTGTTCTGTTTTCCATACAATCACCCCTTATCTCCCAAGCAGTAATAATTATATATATAATATATTATTTAATAAATCATTGCAAATAATCTAAATTAATGTTTTCATGAAAATATTCGATATATATGTTATAATAATAAATATAATTAAAGGACAATAATGGATTTTAAAATTTTAGAAAAAGAATTTTTTGAATTAATAAATATTGGGATAGCTTTAACAAGTGAACATGAAATTGACAGACTTCTTGATAAAATTGTTGCAGAAGCCCGCAAATTTACACATAGTGATGCCGGAAGTCTTTATATTAAAGAAGAAACCAGTTTAAAATTTGTAGTTGCTCAGAATGATACACTGGATAAACGAATAGGAACAGATAAAAGAAAAACATCTTTTACTCCTTTTTCTTTACCTCTTAATAAAAAAAGTATAGCAGGATATGTTGCTATTACTGGACAGACATTAAAAATAGATGATGTATATAATATTCCTTCTGATAGTGAATATAATTTTAATAAAGATTTTGACTTACGCAATAATTATCGCACTATGTCAATGCTTGTATTACCACTTACAGATACTGATGAAAAAATTATTGGAGTACTGCAGCTTATCAATTCCATGAATAATGAAGGAATAAATATTCCATTTGATGAGTATCATGTACGTTTTGTTCAATGCCTGGCTTCCCAGGCATCAGTTGCTATAAATAACGCCAGATTAAATGCTGAATTAAGAAGAGCTCATCTTAATACTCTGGTTCATCTTTCTACTGCAGGTGAATATCGTGATGATGAAACAGGTAAACATGTAAAAAGAATATTATCCATAACAGATATTCTTGCTACAAATATTAATTTAAGAAAACAGGATGTTGAAATAATAAAATATTCCAGCCTGATGCATGATATTGGGAAAATTGCTATACCTGATAATATCCTGCTTAAACCCGGAAAACTAACTCCAGAAGAACGTAAAATTATGGAACGACATACTACAAAAGGCGCGGAGATCCTTCATGAGTCTACTTCTCCAATATTGACGTCTGCTGAAGCAGTTGCACTTAATCATCATGAAAAATTCGACGGTACAGGTTATCCAAATAAACTAAAAGGTTATGAAATCCCTATAAGCGGTAGAATTGTTGCTGTAGCTGATGTATTTGACGCTTTATATAGTAAACGCTGTTATAAACCTGCATATCCTCTTGAAAAAGTGACACAGATAATTAAAGAAGAAAGAGGAAAACACTTTGACCCTGAAATAATTGATGCATTCTTTAAAGGTTTTGATAGTATTTTAAATGAATGGGAAAAATATAAAGATTAACCTAAGAGTCTGATACAAGCCCTTAGGTTATATTTTTTACAATTCAAATTTCCCTGCGAATTTCAACCCAGCAATTATTATAAGAGAGGCAAATGAGATACCGGAAATCCATGCCCCAATTATAAATGGTGCTGGTTTAAATAGCATTTCTACCTGATGCTTCCCTTTCTGCACAAAAACAGAACTGACTAAATAATCTGTTTTATAAATCCTTGCCTCTTTTCCATCAATATATGCTTTCCAGCCAGGATAATATGTATCGCTAAACACTAAAAAACCTGACTCAGGCATTTCTATATTAATATCATAGGAACCAGGAAATATCTTTTTTATTTCAATTTTTTCTTTTTCCAATGGAGTTTCTGATGTTAATTTTGCTTCTTCAGGATTTTCTTCAAGAACAATCGTTGTTAACGGATTATAACTTATATTTTTTAGCCTGGTAAAAACTGCTCCAGGACCTGCGGCAACCATATATTTGTAAACCACGTGGATACGCTCTCTTGCTCGTGGATTTTCGAGAATAATTACATCATTATCTACATAACCAATTATATAGTCCCCTAATTTCATTTTTGGTATAAGATCTTTGTAAGGAATAATTTGTCTGTCTAAAGCTATGTATTTTATGTTCATTATATCCAGAAGCCGATTATCAAGAGATACATTCTGCATAAATTCAGTATATAATTTATTTCTAACTCCTGTATATCCTTCTATTATCTGAAAATGTGCTGTCCAACTGTTTGAACGGTTGTATTCCAGAGCACGTGAAACATTTGGAAATACCCTGTAAGAAAAAATTGAATTGTCTTTTTCTTTATCTTTTATAAATTGCATCCCCTTTGGTATATTATTAAAAGCATCTAATTGCTCTACTGGTATTGTGGAAATAAACTTTTCATTGATCATACCAACATCAATCACAAATACTATTACGCATATTGCTTTTAAAATATTCTCAGGTATTTCAGGATAATTTCTTAATAAACTCCATATAATAATAATTCCAGAAATTATTATAAATGAGACAAGGCTTTCATAAAAGTAATTATATTTCATCAAATAATTTGAATATCTGAAAAGAGCCCAATTATCTCCTCTTATATTATTAGCAAATATCTCAAGCATATTTTCCTTAAATATCCAGCCTGAAATCGTAAAAATAACAACAACAACCCAGCCGATCACAAGCTTATACAGAATTTTCTTTATTTTTACTTTTTTATCTTCACTCATTTTTTCAAAGAACCATTCGCATCCAAATCCTGCCATAACAGAAACCGCAACAGGAATTATGCATAAAATAGCACGCGGTACTCTGAACATTTTAAATCCCGGGAGTTTGAACACAAGATTATATATTGGTGTAAATCCTCCCATTGCCAGAGGGAAAACAACTAAAATCAATATTCCAAATATCTTCACATATTTCTTACGATTATTTAAAAAAGCCAGTAAAGCAAAAAACAATGGGAAAATACCAAGATAACTTGAGGTCTGAGTAAAAGGCATTCTGCCCCAGTAAAATACTTTTATTTTATTCGGGTCCATCATATTAGGGCTTGAAAGTCCAAATATTTTCGGAAAAAAATATGCCAGAAGTTCTTCAGGAGGCATAGACCATGTAACACCGAATTCATAAGATACTCCTCCTGCACGATCAGTTTGCCCGCCCCAGGATAAAGCAGGAAGCAAAGTAATAGAAATAATAGCAAATAAAAATATAGTCATAATAAAAGAATACCAGAATAATTTATTTACAAGATTGATATCTTTTTCCGTATCTTCAGTATATATATAATATAATCTAAAAATAGTATAATACGCCACCAGAAGACATATATAAAATATTATCTGATCCTGTCTATAAAAAAATACATAACCAATTATAAAACCTGTAATAAGAAAATTAAATATTTTTCGATCCTGGAATCCTTTTTCCAGAAAAAATAAAATAAGAGGGATATAACTTATCATTATTACTTTAGAATAATGACCTGCATTCATATAAGTAACAAGTTCACTGCTCATTGAAAAAAATAGTCCTGCTGCCATACTGCTGAAATATGAAAGTCCTAACTTTCTGCAGAAAAGATACATAAATATTCCGCCCAGTGTAATAAATGTAACCATCTGCCAGGCAAATGATACAGGGACAGGAAGTGCTTTAAGGAAAAAAAACATATCAGGAATATGAGGAGATAAAAAATTCGGAGATTCATCAAGTCCAAGCTGTTTTACGTTTGACCATAGCGGATGATTAAAATATTTAAATTCTTTATGAAAACCTGACCTGCCATAAAAATGATCTGCTATTATGTCTCTGGCATTTATCATTTCATTTGTAAAAAGAATATTAGAATATAGAATTAAACTTAATAATATAAAAAATAGACATACAAATAAAGTATAATATTTTTTTGAATCTTTATTTATCATAAATCCTTTCTATTTTTATCTTTGTTTATATTTATCAGAATTGACAAAAAAAATCAAGGTAAATGTTTGGATAAAATACTTAAATTAGTTTTAAGTCTTAAGTTTTTAGTTCTAAACTTATAACTTACTACTTAAAACTAATAACTTTGAAATTCCTATACCTAAATATATAAATATATAACAATTTATTTTTATTTTTTTCCCCGTATGGTATAATAAAAACTGAGGGATATTGTAGTTTTAACCCCTCATCCTGATTTACTATTACCCACAAGTCTGAAAATGCTTGTGGGAGTAAGCTTGAAATTTGCAAATATTTCATTGACGATTGAGCATTGACAATTGAGCATTATAATTCAATTTATATTAATAACGTCTAATGTTTTCAAAGGATTTAAACCTCAATGCTCAATTCTCAATGCTCAATTGCCAATTGTCAATGCTATTTACTC
>JACRDZ010000039.1 GCA_016212735.1 Candidatus Firestoneibacteriota bacterium
CTATGGTAACATATGATGAAAAGACAGGTTCGCTGTATTCATCAGATATTTTTGCCGCATTTGACAGAGAATGGAAATTGTATGCTGATGAATCATATATAGAACTTGCAAGGAGTTTTATTAAAAGTTATGTCTGGGGGAGAGAACCTTTAAAATATGCGTATGATAAGTTTAAAAAACTTAAAATTGATTATATCTTTCCACAGCATGGAGGTATTATAAAAGAAAATGTTGATAAATTTTTAAATATACTTAAAGATACTATTCCCGGCCAATTACTGGAAGAACTTAAAAATAAACCTTCTTTCGAACAGGAACAAAAACTGTTTGAAACAGGTAAAAATTGGCTGGAAGGATGGTTAAATAATAAAATTAATGCATATACTCTGGATGATCTTTTAAAAATTTCAATTAAACAGGGGCCATCTACAGTTGCTATTCTAATAGATAATCTTATAGTAAAATCAAAAGAACTTGGTATCGCAAATCCGCTTACTTATGGGCATTTACATAAATGGAAAAATCTTAATACTAGTTATACTGAACAATTGATAAGCTCAATCAGAAAGAGATTTTTAAGCAGACTATATGGAATGTCATATTGTAAAGACACTTTTTATGAAGTAATTAAAGAGGGATTGTTATCTTTTAAAACAGATTTAAATATCATGTTTGTTGATATCAGAGGATTTACAAAATGGAGTAAAGATAAAACACCTGGCGAAATTGTTGGTATATTAAATAAGCAGATTGAATCCATATCAAAAATAATACATTCAAATGGAGGATTTGTGAATAAAATAATAGGGGATGGAATACTTGCATATTTCCCTGAAAACAAATCTTCTCTTTGTAATCTCACTTCTATTGAAAAAATAATAGTAAAAATTAAACCTGAAGATCCTGAAACAGCAGGATTTAAGTTTAAACCTGATTTAAATATAATGGAGATAAAATGAAAAAAATTGTTATTATTGGCGGGGGAATATCCGGACTTTCAATTGCATATTTTATTATAAAGCAATTTAAACAGAAAAATAAAAAAGCTGAGATTGTTTTAATAGAAAGAAACAGTCAGTTAGGCGGCAATATTACTACATATTCTAAGGATGGTTTTGTTATTGAAGGAGGCCCTGACTGCTTTATTTCAGAAAAACCCTGGGCAATTCGTTTATGTGAAGAAATAGGTCTGTCTGATGAATTTGTTGTTACAAAGGAAGAAAATAAATGTACTTATGTGCTGAATAAAGGTAAGCTTGTTGAATTGCCTGATGGTTTGATGTTAATGATTCCTACTAAAATAACTCCTTTTCTTATGACTTCTTTAATCTCATTTCCCGGAAAAATCAGGATGGGAATGGATTTATTTATTCCTAAGAAAAAAAATGACTTCGATGAATCATTGGGCAGTTTTGTAAGACGGCGTTTGGGACAGGAAGCATTAGATAAAATTGCAGAACCATTAATTGCAGGGATTCATGCAGGTGATCCTGAAAGTATGAGTTTAAGAAATACATTTCCGCGTTTTCTGGATATGGAAAAGAAGTATGGGTCTCTTATTAAAGGAATGCTGGCAGGAATGAAGCAAAAAGCAGAAAGAACAAAAGAAGAGAAATCAGAAATAAATAAAAGAACAATGTTTATGAGCTTAAGGGGGGGGTTAATTGTTCTTATAAATAAAATTCAGGAAAAAATACTTCCAGATACGAGAATTTTATTGAATAAAAGTGTAAATAGTATTAATAAAATTGATTCAGAACAAGGAACACAATATGAAATTAAATTAAGTGATAAAAGTATAGAAACAGCAGATATTGTTATAATAACCACACCAGCTTATGAAGCAGGAAAAGCGGTCAGTGTTTTTGATAATGAATTATCTTATACATTGAATAATTTTCCTTATGTTTCAACTGCTACTGTATCAGTTGGATTTAAGCGTTCAGATATAAAACATGATTTACATGGATTCGGATTTGTTATCCCTAGAAAAGAAAAAAGAAAAATTATGGCAACAACATGGACATCCCAGAAATTTCCAAATCGTGCAAATGAAGATTATGTTCTTTTAAGAGCTTTTTTAGGCGGGGTTTATAACCAGGATGTTCTTATAGAAACTGATGCAAAAGTGCTTGAAATAGTTCTTAATGAGTGGCGGTCAATTATGAATATAGAGGCAGAGCCTGTATTGCACAAAATTTTTCGCTGGAACAGAGCCATGCCTCAATATGTTTTAGGACATGAGAACACAGTTAAGAAAATAGAGGGTCTGGCATCTCAGCATAAAGGTCTCATAATTGCAGGCAATTTTCTCAAAGGAGTAGGAATTAGTGACTGCATACTTAATGCAGAAAATACTGCAAATAATATTGTTGATACATTAATTTAAAGTACAGGAAATTCAAAGTTCATAACTTAGCTCGATGAATCGAGCAACTACATTGAAATTTTTGTAGTTGCCTGATACTCAATTAATAATGTTGAGTACAAGCTTATCAGGCTTAATTTAATGTATAGGAATTTCAAAGTTATTGGTTTTAAGTAGTAAGTTATAAGTTTAAAACTAAAAACTTAAGACTTAAAACTAATTTAATATCCTTTATTCTGGTATGCAAAAAGCAGGTAGAAAGCTGCAATTCCTTTGTGTTTTCCCCATGTTTCACTTAATTGAATCAAATCAGTTTCTTTGACTTGATTATCATTAAAATAGTAATGACAAATAGCTTTTTTAACGCCTGCATCGCTTAATAAAGAGACTTCAGAACGGTTTAATCCTCTGAATAATACGTATTCGGAAGACCATCTTCCGAAACCGCGCAGATTTGTTAAATATTTTATGCATTTTTCTGTATCTTTTTGTTTTAGCTCTTCATTATTTATTTTTAACTCTTGAAATTTTTTGGCTATTTCTATCATATATTCCGCCTTTTTTTTGCTGAATCCCATTGAATGAATATCATTTATGCTTAATCTTGATATTTTATCTGAGTTCGGGAATGTATAATAGTATTTATTATTATATAATATTTTATCACCGAATTTATGAATTAAGCGGGAGCGGATAGATATTGCAACTGATATATTAAGCTGTTGTTCTGTTACAGCGATAATCATAGCCTCAAATAAAGAAGGTGAGACAGGCGGTTTTAATCCGTTAAGTTTTGAAATTAAGTTTGAAAGTATAGAATCTTTTTTAGATTCATTATAGAATTCTTTTAAATTATATAAAGTATTTGTTAGTTTTTGAATTTGTTTAGACAGTTGTTTTATTTGTTCTTTATCAGGTCTTGTATTAAGAAAAGATACTTCAAGGTATTTAGATTTTTGTTTTATACAGCATAAAAAAGAATTGTTGTTATAAGATATAGCTCTTATTAAAACATTATTTTCTATAAAGTGTATACTGTCGCCATAATTTATACCAAAGCCTTTAAAACTTAAAAGTAAATTATATGGAGAAATATACGGAATTTTTATTTTCATACAGCCAGGTTATCCAGAATTTGTCTATATTTTTTATTAACTCTTTTTACCTCATCGGAATTAATAACCAGAGCTTTTAAAGCGATAGTACTGCAATATCTGCATTTGATACACTGTATATATCTGCAGTCCTTATTTTTAAATCCATTTAAAAAATTTCCAAAATATTTATTTTTTATTTCTATATTAACTTTTGGAAGATTTTGAGCTATAGGAAAACTTAATAGTTCTGCGATATTATCCGGACTTTTCCGTAACGCATAAGATTCAACTGTTTTAGCAATCCAGTCTGTACTTTTAGTTCGTCCTGATATTTTAAAATGTTTTATCCCAATTTTTTCATAATATGTAAGATCTTCAGGTCGTATCCATGCAGATTTAATTATTTCTTCAGGATGATTAATGCGTATGCTTTCACATGAAACAGTTGGATATAGATCTGAGATATCTTTTGTAGACCCGCGATCATATTGCGAAGAATGAGAATTTATGTTCTGATGATAAAGCCTGAAAGGGCAGTATAGAAGACAGATATTATTGACAACCAGCTGAAGGTCAACATGTATTGCCTTGCTAATTGTATCTAAAAATTTAAGATTTCTATTTTGAGATTGATCTATTACTATCTCTTTAACACCAAGATTTTTATAAAATAAAGCTTTTTGTATAGAATCTATATTTAAAAAAACAGAAGCAACAATGTTTAATTCTGGAAAATTTTTTTTAATCAGTTCCATTAAGTATGGAATGCTAACAGTAACATATTCCACTCTGTTTTTTATTATCCATTCTATTTCTCGAAGGATTGTCTCCTGATATGATTTTATAAATTCCCTGTTTCCCATACATGTAGTATTTAAAACATAATTGAACTTTATTCCAGCATCATGAATTTTGCGGATATGAAGTGAAGCCTGTTTTTTTGTTACTTCAGGTAAAGCTGCAGCAGGTCTCCCCCCTCCAAATGCATCGCGTTTAAACTTTGCATAAATCAATGCTATAGGAAATTTTTTCAATTTTTCAATAAGCCTGTCATCCCAGTTAGTAGGTACAACCAGTTGCATAATTATTTATCCTTTTTTAGGAAGTTAATTATTTGCGGCGAGTATTTATAGTATATATTAATAATATTTCCAGTAATATGATTGGGGATAAAATATTTATCCCTGAAATTGTTTAATAAATTTTTATTATTTGATGATATATTAAATGTACCAGATATAAAACATCCTTTTTTACTGCTTGTAGTCGTACCAGTACTCCCGCCAGTTCCTGTAGTATCCGTATTTTTATTGTAAGTTATACCAGTCAACAGAATAGTTATGACAGGATTTTTTGGATCATTAGATGCAACATATAAAATTGCACTTTTGATACCTTTAGATAATGGTGAAAATAAAATATCAAAAGATGCACTTCCTGACCATGAAATAGTTCTATCTGAACAATTATCATTTTGTATTCTGAACTCATCTGCATTTGGACCTGCTAGTTCTATTTTGCCTATTATAAGGTCATTATCACCACTATTTAAAACTATAATTGTTTCTGGAGAAGATATAGTATTAATCATAACATTTTCAAAAACAACTGATTGTTTTGATATAGATATGATCGGTTTTGAAGGAGGATTACTCCCCTGTCCATTTAATGATATTATTATATCAGGATTTTTCAGGTCGTTTGACGGAATTATCAATGACGCAATTTTCGTACCTTGAGAATTTGGAGTAAATATAAGTTCAAATGTCTTTTCTAATGATGGTTCTATTATTGCATCTGAGCAATTATCGTTTTGTATACTGAACTCACTTTTATTAAAACCAAATATTTCAATTGTACCCAGTTTAAGTGAAGCATTACCTATGTTTGTGACAGTAACGGTTTTAGGAGAAGATGAATTTTGTATAATCGTAGTGTCGAAGTATATTGTTTCATCAGATAAAGATATTACAGGTATCGGATTCCCTGTTCCATTTAAAGATACAGTTATATTTGAGAAGTTAGGATCATTAGATGGAATATTTAAAATAGCATTTCTTGTACCCGGTTGTTTTGGTTTGAAAATAATCTCTATCGATCCATTTAATAATGATGCAATAATATTGTTAGAACATGTATCACTTATAATAATAAAATCTTCTATATTCGAACCTGTAATACTGATATTTCCTATTGCAAGTGAAGCATTACCTATGTTTGTGATTGTAACTATTTTAGGAATTGTTGAATCACCGACATTTAAATCGCCAAAAGAAAGTGTTTGTGTTGATAAGGATATAATAGGTTTAGGAATAATTATACCACCTTGTCCGTTTATAGAAATTATTGCATTTGGTGTGTTCGGATCATTTGATGGAATTATCAAAATTGCTTTCTTTAACCCTTCTGTTTTTGGTGTAAAAACTATATTAAGTGCAGCAGTTGACGACGGAGTAATTGTCTTGTTTGAACAGTTATCATTTTTTATAAAGAATTCATTGGCATTTTGCCCTGCTAATATAATTGTATTTATTTTAAGATCAGATGTCCCTGTATTGGTAACTATAAGCGTAGTTGGAGAAGATGACTCCCCTATAATTATATTACCAAAATCTATGGATTGTGCTTCCAATGATATAGCAGGGATTGGATTCCCTGATCCGCTTAAGTTAATAGTTTTTGAAGGAGTATAAGGATCATTGGACGGGATGTTTATATATGCATTTTTTGCTCCTCCTTGTTTTGGTGTAAAAATGATTTCAAAGGAAGCATTTGTGTTTTTTAATATTGTTTTACCTGAACAATTATCGTTTTGTATGCTGAACTCACCTGCATTAGGCCCTGCAATGGTTATTGTTTCTAAATTAAGATTTACTTCTCCAATATTTGTAATAGTAACTTTATTTGGAGAAGATGTACTTCCGATATTTATAGTACCAAAAGATATTGATTGCAGAGACACAAGTATTTCAGGAATTGGATTTCCTTCTCCTGTTAATAATATTGCTGCAGTTGGTGTAATTGGGTCATTTGTCGGAATGGATAATGTTGCATTTTTTGTCCCTGCCTGAGTCGGAGAAAATTTTACATCAAATGTATTGCTTAATGCCGATGCCAGAGTACTGTTTGAACAATTATCAGCTTGTATACTAAATTCACCTGCATTTGGGCCGGTTATTATTAATTTATCTATTATAAGGTCAGCTCCGCCATTATTTTGAATCTTAATCTTAGGAAAAGTTGATGAATTATTTATATTTACTTTACCGAAATTAATTGATTGTGTGGATACAGATATTACAGGGATGGGATCTCCCGATCCGCTTAAATTTACTGTTTTTGTTGGACTATTAGGATCATTGGACACAACATATAACGTTGCATTTTTGGTACCTATTGATTTAGGTGAAAATACAACATCAAGTGTAGCACTTGCTGCCGGTATTATAGTGCTATCTGAACAGTTATCATTTTGTATAACAAATTCACTTGCATTAGGACCAGATAAACCGACTTTTTCTATAAAAAGGTTATTCCCTCCATTGTTCATAATAGTAAATATATTTGGAGAAGAAGAGCTTTGAATATTAACTGCTCCAAAGTTTTTTGAAGCAGGAGAAATAGATATAATTGGAATAGATTCTGGTATATAAAAATTACCAAAAGCAACAGGTCCGTTTCCAACTGCTATTGATGTTGTTGAATAAGACGGTATTTCTATTACTGTTACATTATTACTGTAATAATTTGCCACATAAAGTTTAGTATTAAGAGAATTTAATGAAATGCCAGAAGGTGAAATACCAACAGGAATATCGCCGATTACATTATTTGTTGCAGAATCTATAATTTTAACATTACCTGTACCTGTATTTGTTACATAAATTCTATTACCTGCAGAATTTACTGCAACGCCTATTGGATATGCACCTGCTCCCATATAAGTATTTGCAATAAGAGAATTGCTTTCTGTATCTATAACAGATAAATTATCACTTGAGGTAGTTGCAGTATAAACTCTTGTTCCTGAAGGATTTATTGCTATGCCATAAGGAGTAAGTGAAACAGGTATAGTATTAGTTACATTTAGATTTATAGTATCTATTACAGAGACACTATTGCTCAGGCTATTTGTAACATAAACTTTTGTCCCTTGAGAATTAATTGTTATTCCATAAGGAGCATCCCCAACAGGTATGGCAGCAATGGCAGAATTGATTGCAGTGCTTATTATAGATACATTGTCAGTTCCGCTGTTTGCCACATAAACTAATGTACCTGAAGGATTTACTACTATACCATAAGGAGAAGTTCCAACAGGGATTGTTGCAATTACACTTTTTGTTGAAGTGTTTATTACAGATACATTATTACTTGCTGTATTTGTTATATATACTCTTGTACCTGTAGCATTGACTGATATACCATACGGATTTGTTCCAACAGTTATAGTTTTTACTACAGTATCTGTAGTATTATCTATAACAGAGACAGTTCCGCTTGTTTTATTTGTTATATATGAAAAAGAATCTGCATGTATATTACTGTTAAAAATTATTAAGGACAGAATAATTGTTAAATATAAAAGTATTTTATTAAAAGGTTTAAACATAATTCTTCCCCCATTGGTATTATTTGCATATTTGAATACAAATTATTATAAATATATGTTATACCATAGCAATATTTTGTCAAGATGTTTTTAGCCATTTCAGCCCCAAAGATGTTTGTGAAAATAATATACGAAAATAAAAAATTCGATCGACCTCTGGCGGTAAAAGGCATTGACACTAAATATATTATTAAATTGAGCATTAACCCATCCTTTTGCCTATTGTTTTTATGATGCTATTAATAATTTTACATAATTTATTACATTCATTCATAATATCATCTATATTATCGCTTCATTTGGCAAGTAGAAGTTAAAAGTTGGGTGCATTCCCGTATTTGCTGCAAACCCCATTGAAATGTGGAAATTGGATTGGTTTAATAAAAAATGTTATAATAAAATATAGATATTTTAGGAACAATGATACAGAATAAATAGAAGCAAAGAAAAAATTAACAAATAAACAATAATAGTAACATTCATAGCAAAGAGGCAAAGCGACTGGACAGAGTGGCGTATGATATATCTGGCAGGACAAGTACGAAATAGTGAGGATAGTAATAAAGTGAATTAATATGTTTAAAAACAGATTTAAATGTTACATATAAACCCTCTGGAGAGATATATGACATATTAGAAAATGGGGGGAAGTGTGATGTTTTTATTTCTGCAAGTATAAAATATCCGATTATATTGCTTGAAAAAAAGCTTACTCAAGATTATAAAGTTTTTGGTTATGATGAGATATGTATTATTAATTTTAATCCACGTATAAACAAAGAAAATTGGATTAATTCTATATTGGAATCAAAAAGGAGTAACTATTATGTTATTAGTAATTGATATTGGTAATACAAATATAGTTATTGGTATTTATAATAAAAATAAATTAATTTATACATGGCGGCTAGAAACTGTTCAGGATAAAAGTGTAAATAAATATAAGGTAATTTTAGAAAGTTTACTTAAAAAAAATAAAATATCGGGAAATAATATTAAAGGTATAATTGTTTCAAGCGTGGTACCTGCACTGACAATAACATTTGATAAAATATTTAAAATATTTTCATTTAACCCCATTAATTGTAAGCGCAGATATTAAGACAGGTATTATTATAAAATATCATAATCCTAAAGAAGTAGGAGCAGATAGAATAGTCAATGCTGTTGCTGTTTATGAGAAATATTCGACTCCAGCAATTGTTATTGATTTTGGGACTGCAACAACATTTGATTATATTACTGAAAAAGGAGAATATCTTGGAGGAGCAATTATCCCTGGGATAGGGATTTCAGCTCAATCTTTACATGAACATACTGCAAAACTTCCAAGAGTAAATATATTAAAACCTCCATGTGTGGTGGGTAAAAATACAGTGCATAATATTCAATCAGGTATATTTTATGGAACTTGCGGTCAAATTAAAGAAATTATTTCAAAAATGATAAAAGAGATTTCTCCAAGAAAAACAGTAACAGTAATTGCAACTGGCGGTTATCTTGAAATTATTAAAAATGAAAAAGAAATACCAATAGATTATTTTGATCCATATCTGACTTTAACAGGTTTGAAAATGATATATAAAAAAAATTTTACATAAACTCGGATATAACGTTATTATTTAGATATATGCCGCGTCTGGTTAATTTTAAAAAGTTTGGGTTGTTTTTTATAAATTTATTACTTTGTAGTTTTTTTATGGTTTCTTCATGAAGTTCTTCTAAACTTACCCCAAAACGTTTTTTAAAATTTATTTTAGACAATCCTTTTATGAGGCGCAAACCCAAAGCAATTGCTTCATTTATCTGTTTTTCACGGTTAATATATTCTTTTTCTGTTACCGGGATTATATTTTTTTGTAATTTTTCAATATATTTTTTTATATTTTTTGTATTAGTATATCTTATGTCATGAAAATATGATACGCTTCCCAATCCAAAACCAAGATATTCATGATTTTTCCAATAAAGTAAATTATGACTGCATTCTTTTTTCGGTCTTGCAAAATTTGAGATTTCATATTGTTTATAACCATGTTTATGCAGAAAGTTGATTCCATAACGATACATTATAAATTCAATATCAGATGGTTTAGCGTTAAATTTTCCGTTTTTTAAATTTTTTGTTAAAATTGTACCTGGTTCATATGTAAGATTATACATTGAAATATGTTCAGGTTTGAGTTTTACAGCTTTTTCCAGGCATTTTTCCCAGTCTTTCTCATCCTGAATTGGTACACCAAAAAGTAAATCCAGATTAATGTTATCAAATCCTGCTTCCTGTGCTTTATAGTATGAATCATAAATATCAGACTCAGAGTGAAATCGTCCTAGAAAATGAAGTATTTTAGGCTGAAAACTTTGTACCCCTATACTCAGTCTATTAATACCTGAAGTTTTTAATATTTTTAATTTGTTTTTATTTATTGTCCCAGGATTGGCTTCAATTGTTATTTCTGTCTTATTATGATATGAAAAATTATCTTGTATTACTTTCATAAGATTGTCTAATGATTTTTCTGTTAAAACCGTAGGAGTTCCTCCACCTATGTATATAGAATGAAAATATCTGTTTTTATATTCTTCTTTTCTAAGTTCAAATTCTTTTTTTAAAACATCAATATATTTATTTTCCACCTCAACATTATATAAGTAAGAAGTAAAACTGCAATAATTACATCGTTTAATGCAGAAGGGAATGTGTATATAAAGTCCAAGTGGATTTTTTTTCATTATAGAACCTTTATCTTTATACTTTAAACTATATAATTATATTTATTTTACATGAATTTAGCAAATGGCATTTCCAAGCTATAGCAAGAGTATATATTGACAAAGTATAACGGTTAATTATATAATCAATTTATAAAATATAAAAGGGGATAAAGACTGTAACCACAGGATCGCCTTTGGGGCACAGAGATTTACTCTGTGTTCTATGGTTAATTTTAACATTACTCATTATTCAAAAAGGAGGAATACATTTAATGCGATTTAAAAGAGTATTTTTAATAATTTCGTTTTGTGCTGCATCATTAATTTTTTCAAATATTTATGGTGAAGAAAACAGAGATATAAATTCTGGTTCTAATGTAAAAACATGGATAGGAATAAAAGTAAAAAACTATATGAAAGAAGCTATAAAAACACAAACAAATGATGGGGTAGTTGTTAAAGATATTGTGCATAATTCAGTAAAATTAGCTGGATTAAAAGAAGGAGATATTATAAAAAAGATTGATGATAATGAAATTCTCACAGTTGAGGATTTTAATAACATAATTTCTTCGAAAAAAATAGGGGATAAGGTTAAGCTTCAATTGGTCCGAAATAATGAGAAACAGGAAGTAAATCTGATACTTGAGGATTTACATATAAAGACAGAAGAGGTATTGAATAATTTAGGACTTAAAATAAAACCAATAATTAAAGATAATATTTTTGGCATTATTATAGTAGATACAATTAAAGATTCCAAAGCAGATAAATATGGGATAAAAAAACAGGATGTTATTCTTGGTATTAATCGCAGTGCTTTTAAGAATATTAATGAATTTAATGAAATTACAAGTCATGTAGATATGGAAAAAGAAACATATTTATTAGTTATGCGTAAAGATGATCAAAATAATTATATTACTGTTACAAAACAGATTGGAGAGAAAAAAGAGAGCGATAAAAAAGACGAAAAGAAAAAAAGTCCTCATTCATTGACTGATAAAGAAGAATAAGTACTTGTATTATTGTAAATTATCATAAACCACAGAGGAGGTAATTATATATTTAAATTAATTTATATTTACTCTGTGGTTTTTATTTACCTTAGGATGAATATGATATACAAACTGATTTTAATTTTTTTTTGTATTCAAATTACATTATATTATAATATAGCTAATGCAGAAGAAAGTGAAATTATTAATAAAAATTATTTTCAAATTGCACGTTTAAAATATCAGGGTGGCGGTGACTGGTACAATGACCCATCAATTATTCCTAATTTGGCTTTAGAATTTACTGCGAGAACAGGGATTAAAATTAATGTACAAGAAAAAGTAATACAGATTGAGAATTCAGATTTTTTTTCATATCCATTTCTTTTTATTACCGGGCATGGGAATATATATTTTTCAAAGGAAGAGATTGATAGATTGAAAATATATCTGGATAATGGCGGATTTATTTATGTAGATGATGATTATGGAATGGATAATTTTTTTCGCAAAGAAATAACTAAAATATATCCGGAAAATAAACTGGTTGAACTCCCGTTTTCGCATCCTATTTTTAGTATTTATTATAAATTTCCGGAAGGGTTACCTAAAATACATGAACATTATGAAGGACACCCAAAAGGATATGGGCTTTTTATAAAAGGTCGTTTGGTATTGTTCTATACTTATAATACAAATATAAGTGATGGTTGGGCGAGTCCTCTTGTACACAAAGATCCTCCAGAAAAAAGAGAAGAAGCTTTCAAAATGGGAATTAACATTATTTTATATAGTCTATTGCAGTAAATAATATAAGGGTCTGCGCAGACTTATACTTTGCGACTTTGTAACTTATTTAAAGAGGTTTTTACAATGGCAGTTAGTATTGAAGATCACAAAAAAGCAGAAGTTCATAATGCATTAGGGGTTATTTACCGTAAAAAAGGTAAATATGACAGAGCAATTGAAGAATATCAAAAAGCTTTAACTTATGACCCTGGATATCCGTTGATCTATAACAATCTTGGATTGATTTATTTTAAAAAAGGCATGTATGATGAAGCCATAGATTGTTATAAGAAAGCTATAAAAATTGATCCGGGATATGTTCTGGCTTATAACAAATTGGGAGTAGTATATAGCAGAAAAGGTCATTATAAAAAAGCATTGGAAGTTTTTCAAAAAGCAGTTGAAATAAATACCGGTTATATCGAAGCTTATTATAATATGGCATTAGTATATCGTCATATAAAACAATATGATGATGCATTAAATATTTATAAAAAAGTTATTGAAATTAAACCTGATTATATCCCTGCGCATGTTAATCTTGGACTTGCATACAAATATAAAGGTGAATATGAAATGGCTATAAAGGAATATCAGAAGGTTTTAGAACTGGATTCCAGTTATATAGAAATTTATGTCAATCTTGCTATTGTTTATTTTTTAAAAGGTGAATATGAAAATGCCATGCATGAATTTAAAAGTGCTATTGAAAAAGATCATCATAATCCTATCAGTTTTTATTATCTTGGGATGACTTATGAAGCTTGCGGTGATTTAGAAAATGCAATACAGGAATATAAAAAAGTTTTAGAAATGGAACCGCATTTTCAGGATGTTGATAATAAAATTATAAATGTATCAGTAAAAGTAGCTGATGCTTTATTAAATGAAAAAAAAATAGATGAAGCTATAAAACAATATAAAATAGCTACTACTATAAAAAAAGATTTAAAGATTTATTTAAAGATTGCTCAAGCGCAGGAAGCTGGAGAATATTGGGAAGAAGCAGTAAATACTTATGAATATTTAAAAGAAAATGATCCAGAAAATAAAACTAAATTTAATGAAAGAATAAAAGAATTGCTTTTACGTGTCGGAGATAATGCAGTTCTTGCAAGTAAATATTTAAAAGGGATAGAGGTTTTTAAGAAAATTTTAAAAGACTATCCGGATGAAATTGATATACATTTTCGTCTTGGTACTGCACTCTTTAGGGTTGATAAAATTGATGATGCTCTTTTTGAATTCAAATATATAGAGAATAAAGACCCAGCATGGCCTGGGATAAAAGAGAAAATAGATGAAATCTCATGCAGTATGGTCTATTCTCTGATTAAGATGCATAAACTGGATGAAGCTATAAATAAATGTAAGGAATTACTTGCTTTGAATCCTGAAAGTCTGGAGCTTATTTACGGTCTTGGTATTATATATTCTGAAAAAAATATGAATGATGAGGCAATTGAAATATTTGAAAAGATTGCAAATAAAGATGTGAATTTTAAAAATACAAAACTGAAACTTGTTCAGTTATATATTAATAGAGCTGAATATTATGTTGAAAAAATAAAATATCAGGCTGCATTTGATCAATATAAAAAGATAATTGAAATAGACCCTGATAATTTAGAGTGTCTTTATAAAGTCGGAGTTCTATATGATAAAAGGAAAAAATTTGATGAGGCTCTTGAATATTATGCGAAAATCTTCAGTAAAGAAAAAAACTATAGAGATGTTGTTGAAAAATTAAAAACAATTTATTTATGGAAAGCTAATATATTTTTTACTGAGAGAAAAGAAGATGATGCTATTCAGTATTACTTTAAAATACTTGAATTGGAACCGCATAAATCCTCTCTTATATATTCTAAAATTGCTAATATTTATGAAAAAAGAAATATGTTTTTTGAAGCTGTTGAGAATTATGAAAAAGCAATACAAAACGATCCGAATATGTCTGGATTAATTGAAAAAATACAGGATATTTATTTTAAAATAGCTAATGAGTTTGTTGCTCAGGAACATTTTGTGGAAGCTATTACTCATTTTGAGAAAATACTCACTTACAATCCAAACAGATCTGATATATTTTTTGAAATAGGTAAATGTTATAATCGAAGGCATGTCCCAATCAAAGCAATGGAATATTTTGAAAAAGCCCGTCAAATGAAAGAAAAGTCGCCTGACCTGGAAAAAGAAATGAAAGAAGTTTTATTTGAACTTGGAGATAATTACCTTAAAGAACATCTTTTTGATAAAGCACTGGAGCAATTTATTAAAATAAATACACTCTATCCAAATCAACCGGAATTTATATTTAAACTTGGATATGTATATTCAAGTGTGCTGGAATTTGATAACGCTATTGAACAATACAAAAAATTAAAAGAAATAAAAATAGATTACCCCGGATTAAAAAGCCATCTAGAAAGTGCATACATTGGCAAAGCAGAGGATTTATTGGAAAAAGATAAACCAGAGGATGCTCTACTTATTTATAAGGAAGTTTTAGTTATATCTCCTCAAAATATTGAAGTTATGTATCAGATGGCAGGTATATATGAGAAAATAGGGAACAGGGATGAATCGTACTCTTTATATAGGAAAATATATGAAGTTGATAGGGATTTTAAAGATGTTGATGAAATTCTGGAGCGGATAAACAAAGAACAGGTTTATAAGCTCTTTGAAGAGAAAAAATATGATCTTGCTTTTGAAGAATGTACCCGTCTTATAAAGAATGACAGTAATAATGCAAGATTACACTTTATTCTTGCGGAAATTTATATAAATAAAAATGAAAAAGAAAAAGCACTGGTTGAATATGAAGAAGTCTTTAAAATTAATGAGTCTTATGCAGGAATTAAAAATAAACTGGAAGAGATATATTATATAAATGCAAATACTTTTCTTAATGATAAAAAAAATAAAGAAGCAAAGAATTATTTTGAGAAAATTATTTATATAAACCCGGACTCCATACAGGCTTTATATAATTTAGGTGTAATATATGAAAATGAAGGTGAAATTTTAAAAGCAGTTGAGCTTTATGATAAAGTAATGCAAATAGATAAATTTTACCAGAATATTTCTAAGAATATTGGAAAATTGTATGCGCAAGCAGGAACATTATATTTTGATAAATCAGATTTTGATAAAGCTCGCGACTATTTTGAAAAAGCTGTAATAAATGGTTTTGAAAATGAAGATATTTATTACAAGATGGCAACTGTGTATGAAAACAGAGGTCTGTTTGATAAAGCTAAAAAATATTATGACAAAATCATAAAAAAAG
>JACRDZ010000037.1 GCA_016212735.1 Candidatus Firestoneibacteriota bacterium
ATAAATTTTTAAAAATTTTTAAAAAACTTAAATCTCGTGATATACAAATATTAGGTCCTGCACCTGCTGTAATACCAAAAATTAATAATTTCTATCGATTGCAAATAATTATTAAAGGGACAAATCGTACGGAACTTCATAATTGCTTAACTAAAACATCGAATGAATATCAAAAAGATAAAACATTAAAATCTGTAAATATATTATTTGATATTGATCCGCTTGATATGATATAACAAGGAAATTATGAATACATCTTCTCAATTTTTACAACCTGAGATTTTAACCAAACTCTCTAATCTTGAGCTTGTAGCGAGACTGGTTGTGGAAGGCTATATTTCAGGATTGCATAAAAGCCCTTTTAAAGGCTTTAACGTTGAATTTGCAGAGCATAAGCAATATATGCCGGGTGATGAAATTCGTTATGTTGATTGGAAAGTATTTGCCAAATCAGATAAATTTTATATTAAACAGTTTGAGGAAGAATCTAATCTACGCTGCACAATACTTTTTGATTGCAGTAGATCTATGGAATATGGCTCACCGATAAATAAATTTACATATGCGAAATATCTTGTTGCAACATTATCTTATCTCATGCTGCATCAGCGAGATTCAGTCGGGCTTGTAACCTTCAATGAGAGAATCATGCGATATATTCCTCCGCGAACTTCACATTCTCATATTCATACTATCTTTGATGAATTAAAGCAAAGCACAACAATGAGCCGTACTAATATCAGTGAGGTTTTTGATGAACTTGCGCAAAGGATAAAGCGTCGTGGTTTAATTATAATAATTTCGGATCTTTTTGATACACCTGATAAAGTTATAACTGCATTAAAACATTTCAGACACAAAAAACATGAAGTTATAGTTTTTCAAATTTTAGATCATAATGAATTAGAATTTGATTTTAAAGAACCTTATAAATTTGTTGAACTTGAGACAAACAAAGAAATACTTGTTAATCCCGATGCTGTTAGAACAGAATATAAAAAACACATAAACCAATTCATAATGAATTATAGACGCGTATGTTATGAGAATGCAATTGATTATTTGATGATTGATACTTCAACTCCATATGAGCAGGCGCTTTTCTCTTATCTTTCGAAAAGGAATAAAATGTAATTAACATTTTCTATAGTTTAATAATTATTTTGAATTCAATTTTTCCGTCATTCTTGGTTTTTAAGCTATCAACAGTCACGTTTTTAAAATATGCTGAATTTTTTAATTTATCTTTTATTCTGTCAATTTCACGAAAAGATATTGTTTTCCCGCTTAAAATAACAGAATTTTCAACTATACCAAGCTCTGCCAATTCAACAGAAATGACTTTATCAAGAACATTATTAAGCTCTCTTAATGTCTCCATTGGAGACAATTTATTGGATAATAAATCAGGATAAAAACTTAATTTTTTATTTTCTTCCTTAATTGCATTAGCTAATTGTTGTTTTGCATCAACAACGTTTTTAATATCAGGCAAAGTTTCTTTGAAAATTTTATTAATTTCATCATTCAATAAACTTATTTTTTTTTCTTCTGCTTTAACCTTAAGATTAATATTTACACCAATTGCTGTAAAAATAAAAATTAATAAAATTGCAGATATTATCAATTGTATTTTATATTGTGATGATGAATATTCAGGTTTAGGCAGTAAGTTAATACTTATTATCCCTTCAGTTTTTTTTTGCTCCATAGCACACCCCAAGGCAGCAAAAGGGATATTATTTTCAAATCCATCAATTGATAAAATTTCAGATTTTACTTCTAAATAATTTGATAGTTTTGCGGAAATTCCATCTATTTGACTGCCTCCGCCTGTAATGAAAATTTTATCAATCTTTTTTAGATTAGATTCGGATAAATAAGAAGTAAGAGTATATCGTATTTCATTGAAAATTTCAATTAGACCTTTTTGTAAAATTTCTTCTGTGTTTTTATTTAATGCTATATTTGTTTTATTTTTTTCAGCATCAGCAAAAGATGTTTTTTGCTGAGTAGCAATATATTCAGTTAAAAAATCACCGCCTTTTTGAATGCTTCTTGAGAATTCCCATTGTCCATCTTTAATTAAGGTAATAGATGTATTCTTTGCACCAAAATTAATTAAAACATTTAATCCATCGCTTTCTTTTATTTTTGAAGAAACAAAATTATATTCACTGATTTCAGATGTTGTAATTGAATCAACTTTAATTCCACATGCTTCAGTTATCTTTAAATATGATTCAATAATAGCCTTATTAACAGCTATAACAGTTATCTCACTTCCGGTATCTGTGATTTTGGAAATAAAAAAATCATAATTTATTTCTGATGTAGAGTAGGGGATATGAGGTTCAATCTCATAGTTGATTGTGCTTTTAATTTTATTTATATCTTTAAAAGGAGAATTTAATTTACGAATAATACAATGATTACGAGGTATACTAATAACGAATTTTTCATTTGTAAGAGCATTGTCATTCAATATTTTTTTAAGTGCGGATACAATTGATTCCTGGGAAATATTGCCATCAGTTGAGTTACGAGAATATTCACTTGATATCAATCTATTTAGTTTACCATCTCTTAATAATTCAACAATTTTTATAGAACTGCTAGCAATTTCAAGTCCGTATGATTTTTTTAAATTTAACAACATATATTTGTATTACTCCAAAATTTTTATTGAAAAATGAGACTCTTCGCTTCGCTCAGAATGACATCCAGGACGAGAGTGTCATTCTGCGGAGAGTATAGCATTCCTCTTATTTAATTTCAATTTAAATTTGAAATTTATTATGTATGTGTGTATTATTTAAGAATATTTAAAATATAGACTAAAAAAACACCATGTTCGCATAACTATAATTATGCGAACATGGATAAACGTATTCTTTGTGCACATATCGGAGGTTTTATCAGCGGTGTAATTATTGCAATAATTAGCAAAAAGAAAAAGTAATTATTATGCTGAGGAAAACGCTTTGTAAACTGTATTAACATAATTATAAGTTTTAATGCTTAAATATTGCATGCTACTATATATCTGCAAATATATACTTTTTGATTCTAATGTGCTTTTATTCAAATATGATATATAAGTTGATAAGTTCTCATTAGAAAAAATCATTTTAGATAAGAGACTTACAATAATTAGATTAACAAAATAGATTAAGCTCAAAGAAAAGATGAATCCATTCTCTTTAATATCAGGCTGATCGCTTCTTATCATTTCTATTGTTAACAAGATATGAAAAGCAAGACTAAAACCTACTGAAAATAAATAATA
>JACRDZ010000042.1 GCA_016212735.1 Candidatus Firestoneibacteriota bacterium
GTATTTCTGCCGCGAAGAATTAATATTAAAAAGTTGACAGTTATAGATCGGGATTTATTAAGAATTAAGCTTTATGTATCATGCAGTAAAGGAACTTATATCAGAACGTTGTGTCATGATATTGGTGCAAGTTTAGGATATGGTGCAATACTTACGGACTTAATGAGAATAAAAGTTGGTGATTACACACTTGATTGCGCAGTAGAACTTTCAGAATTGAGAGATGCTTTTGATATAAATAAAAAAATAATTCCTATAGAAAAAGCTTTACATTTTGAATCAATTACTGTAAAACAGGGTAATGAGAAATTAGTGAGACATGGAATACCATTTAATCAATTATGTGTTGAAGAAGATATTTATATTAATAAAGACAAAACAATGGTAAGAATCTTTTCTTATAATAAAGAGGAATTTCTTGCTGTTGGAGAAAAAAAAGAATATAATCATATTTTAATAAGACGTGGATTTAATAATCTGACACTAAAATAGGAGGAGGTGTAAATAAAAGAAATATATGGATAGAGAGAAAAAAAGAAATATAATCGAAAAATTCTGCGGTCATAAAACTGATACTGGTTCAACAGAAGTACAGGTCGCACTTTTAACTGAGAGAATTAATGAATTAACATTGCATTTTGAGAAGCATAAAAAAGATCATCATTCCAGGTTAGGACTTCTGAGATTGGTTGGGCAGCGCAGACGTTTACTTGATTATCTTAAAACAAGGAATGTAGTTAAATATAGAAATTTAGTTAGTCAATTAGGTATAAGAAGGTAAATTGCAAGGATTGCAAAGTATATTTAAAAGCCACTAAATCCCAAATAGCAGATTTCAAAGTCCAATTAATATCTAAATTCCAATATTTAAACTTAAGATACAGTACTGTCAAAAGTAATATATCATCTCTGTGGTTAATTGATATTACTAGCAAAAAACAAAGGAGATTTTTTTTATGGTAGAAAAAGTAGAGACGGATCTATATGGATTTAAATTTAGTATTGAAACAGGAAGATTAGCAAAACAGGCAAGCGGATCCGTTCTCGTTAGTAGTGGTGATACTGCAGTTTTAGTAGCGGTTACAGTTTCACAAGAACCAAAAGATACGGATTTTTTTCCTCTAACAGTGGAATATCGTGAAAGATCTTATGCAGCCGGGAAAATTCCAGGAGGATTTATTAAACGTGAAGGGAGACCAACAACTAAGGAAATATTAGTATCAAGATTGATTGATCGTCCTGTTCGTCCGTTATTTCCTGATGGTTTTAGAAATGAAGTTCAAATTGTCCCTCAAGTTTTATCTGCAGATAACATAAATCCGCCTGATATATTAGCAATGATCGGAAGCTCAGCAGCTCTGGCAATTTCTGATATCCCGTTTAATGGACCTACTGGAGCAGTACGTGTTGGTAAAATTGACGATCAATATATAATTAATCCTAAATATGAATTATTGGAAAAAAGCTCAATTAATCTTATAGTAGCTGGTACTAAAAATGCAATTACTATGGTAGAATCGTTTTCTTCTGAAGTTTCAGAGAATGACATTCTGAAAGCTCTGGAATTTGGACATGAAGCAATAAAGCAAATTATTGCAGTTCAAGAGACATTAGTTGCAAAGTGCGGTAAACCAAAAAGAGAAATACCTTTGTTTGTAATTGAAGAGGAAATAGATAAAGCTGTAAGAGAATATATTACACAAGAACTTAAGGATGCTTTACGCATAAAAGAAAAGCTTACTTTATATAGTAAAGTTGATGAATTGAAAAATAAAACCAGTGAATATTTTGTAAAAATATTTCCAGAAAAAGAAAAAGATGTTTTGGAAGTATTTAGCAAAGTAGAAAGCGAATTGTTTCGCAGTCGTATATTAAATGAAAAAATAAGAAGCGATGGACGTGATCTAAAAGAAGTAAGACCTATTTCAATTGAAATAGGCGTGCTCCCGCGTACACATGGGTCAGGTTTGTTTACCCGCGGGGAGACACAGGCTCTTGTAATAGCTACTTTGGGCACATCTGTTGATGAGCAGATTATAGATGATATTGAAGGAGATCGCAAAGAACATTTTTTACTGCATTATAATTTTCCTCCTTTCAGTGTTGGTGAAACAGGAAGATTTGTTGGCCCAGGACGAAGAGAAATAGGGCATGGTCACCTTGCAGAAATGGCATTAAGACCTGTTATCCCGAATCCTGAACAATTTCCATATACTATCCGTATAGTATCAGAAATTCTTGAATCCAATGGTTCTTCTTCAATGGCAACAGTATGCGGTGGTTCTTTATGTATGATGGATGCGGGTATCCCAATAAAATCTCCGGTTGCAGGTGTTGCTATGGGGCTTATTAAAGAAGAAAATAAAACAGCTATTCTTACAGATATTATGGGGATTGAAGATCATCTGGGAGATATGGATTTTAAAGTTGCAGGTACAGAAAAAGGAATTACTGCTCTTCAAATGGATATTAAGATAGAAGGTATTACTTTTGAAATTATTAAGCAGGTTCTTCTTGAAGCTTATCACGGTAGAATGTTTGTCCTCGAAAAAATGAATGAAGTAATATCTGCTCCAAGACAAGAACTCTCATCCTATGCCCCCAGAATTACGACATTTTATATTGATAAAGATAAAATTAGAGATGTAATAGGCCCGGGTGGAAAAGCAATAAAAAATATTATTGAAGAAACCGGTGTAAAGATAGATATTGAAGACGACGGTAAAATTGTTATTGCTTCAATTGATGAAAAAGGGACAGAAAGAGCACTTGAGATGATTAAATATCTTACTGAAGATGCAGAAGTTGGGAAAATTTATCTTGGTAAAGTTATGCGTATAGTTGCTTTTGGTGCTTTTGTTGAGGTTTTACCAGGGAAAGAAGGTCTTGTTCATATATCAAAACTGGCAGAGCATCATGTGAAAGAAGTTACTGATGTTGTTAAAGAAGGCGATGAAATTCTGGTAAAAGTGATTGAAATTGATAAACAGGGGAGAATAAATCTCAGTCGTAAAGATGCAATATCAGAAAGTGAAAAGGATAAAAATAAAAAGAATCAAAATAAATAGACTCTTGGAGTATAAATGATTGATAAGATTACCTTACCGAATGGTATTCGGCTAATAATGGAAGAACTTCCTTATTTACGTTCGGTAAGTATTGGGATATGGGTGCTCACAGGATCTTCTTTAGAAAATCATACTAAAAGCGGAATTTCTCATTTCCTTGAGCATATGCTTTTCAAAGGTACTGAAAAACGTACAGCCAAACAGATTGTAGAAGAACTTGATAGTGTCGGAGGCGACCTTCAAGCTTTTACAAGCCGCGAATTTACCTGCTTCTCAGCTAGAGTTCTGGACGATCATCTCCTGCGCGCAATAGATGTTCTTCACGATATAGTTGTAAATTCTGTTCTTCCTGAAGAAGAAATTCAAAAGGAAAAAGGTGTTGTTCAGGAAGAAATTTTTATGTATGAAGATACACCTGGTGAATTGATACATGATTTATATACGTCAAAAATATGGCAGGATCATCCTTTAGGTTTGTCTATTCTTGGGACAGAGCATAATGTTAAGAATTTTACACAAGATAAACTTATGGAATATTATCATAAGTATTATTCAAGCAATAATATTGTTATTGCAGCCGCAGGAAATTTAAAGAAAGAAAACTTTATTAGTAAAACACAGGAGTATTTCAGTTCTCTTGGAAAGCAGAATATTGAATCAGACAAAACAATTCCTGAAGCAAAAAGCAGTATAAATATTTATAATAAAAAATTAGAACAGGTACATTTTTGTTTGGGGACGCATGGTTTATCTTTTGTTCATCCTTCACGATATTCATTATATTTACTTAATTCCATTATTGGCGGCAGCATGAGTTCACGTCTTTTTCAATCAGTTCGTGAAAAACATGGGTTGGTTTATAATATTTATTCCTATCAATCTTCATATAGTTCTGCAGGAGTATTTTCAATTTATGCTGGTACAGCAGAAAAGAATTTCTTAAAAGTGATAGAAATTGTTCTGGAAGAGTTATATAAACTTAAATCAGAATATTTAAGTGAAAAAGAACTAAGAAATGTAAAAGAACAGTTAAAAGGCGGAATTACTCTTAGTATGGAAAGTTCAGAAAGCCGTATGGGACATCTGGCAAAATCAGAAATATATTTTAATCATTATATTGCTTTGGAAGAAATATTTAAAAATATTGATGAAGTAAAATTGGAGGATATATTAAACCTTGCAAAAGAGTTATTTCAACCAAAAAATATTACAATGGTAGCTTTGGGTCCTGTTAATGATGATATAAAAGATAAAATTGACAGAATAATTGCTGAAAAGCTATAATTAATATCTCCAGCAACTGACTTCGCAGTCTTTTTTTATTGCTTTAATTGCTGGTATTCTCATATTGCATATTTTTTCTGCAAAATGACATCGCGGTGCAAAACTGCATCCTGTAATTAAATCAAAAGGACCTGGGACTACTCCATCAATAGTATCAAGACGGGGTTTTAATTTTCTGTCTGTATTAGGCTGTGGTACTGATGCTAAAAGGCCCTTGGTATATGGATGTAACGGATTTTTAAAAATATTTTTTACAGGTCCAGTCTCAACAATTCTTCCTGCATACATGATTATAACTCTGTCAACATTTTCAGCAATTATTCCCATATCATGTGTAATTAAAAGAAGGGAAGTATTGAATTCATTTTTTTTCTTGCGCAATAAATCCAGAATTTGAACCTGTATCGTTACATCCAGAGCTGTTGTAGGTTCATCTGCTATAATAAGCAGAGGATTACACGCAAGAGCCATTGCAATCATGACTCTCTGACACATTCCGCCGCTTAAACGGAAAGGATATTCAATTAGTTTTTTTTCAGGAGAAGGAATTCCGACTGCATCAAGAATACGTATAGCTTCTTTTAATGCATCTTTTTTTTTCATATTATTATGCAGTATAAGAGTTTCTGTAAGCTGATGTCCTATACTGAAAAGAGGATTTAACGATATAAAAGGTTCCTGAAAAATCATACCTATTTCTTTACCGCGGATTTTACGTAACTGACTTTTTTTAAGATTTAAAAGATTTGTATTATTAAATATTATTTCCCCTCCAACTATTTTTCCTGGGGGTAAAATTAATTTCATAATAGACAAAGCAGTAACACTTTTACCGCAACCCGATTCTCCAACCAAACCAACACTCTCTCCATATTTTAAATAAAAGCTTATATCATCTACAGCTTTTACTATTCCTTCAGGAGTGTAAAAATAGGTTTTTAGATTTTTAATTTCTAATAAATTATTATTTTCAGTCATAATTATAACTGTATTATAAGTGGCTTATATTAGTATGTCAAGGAAAGGCAGTATAATAAAAAAAATAAACAACAAATCATATTATATGATAAAATACTTTTATGTTTAAAGTATCGATGTAAGAATTTATTCCGGCCAGGTTGAACCTTATGAGGACTTAACTATAGGAAGGATTGATGCGGTACTTTTGGATTTGCCGATTGCAGCGTTTTACGGCAAGCCGAATCCAAAACTAAAATATGTTGGAAAACCAATAGGGGAGGGGCTGTACGGAATATGCATCCGTCAGGAAGATGAAGAATTAAAAATCAAAATAGATAAAATTCTAGCAGAACTTCTTAAATCAGGTGAATTGAAGAAAATATATGAGAAATGGGATTTGTGGAACGATGCACAGGAAAAACTTTATGAAAAAATGCAGGTAGAAAGCGGTTACGCGGATTTAAAGAAGAGCCGCAAGACACCGATTTATACATTTCTACCTTCTTAAAATGACCAAAACAATATTTGGAATTTTGCTTATTGAATATTGGGATTTATTTGGGATTTGTAATTTGAGATTTGGGATTTACAATAGGAGTATCCATGATTAGTGTCAAAAACTTATATAAATCATATAATGACCATTATCTCTTTAAAGGAATAAGCCTTGAAATAACAAAAGGCGAGGTGGTTGCTTTTATCGGCCCTTCAGGAAGCGGAAAAAGTACATTTTTGAGATGTCTTAATGGATTAGAATATTTCCAGAAAGGTGAAATTATTGTCGATGGAATAGAACTCCATTCGATTAACCGTATTAATCCGAAAAAAGAAGATCTTGAAACAATTCGTAAAATCAGGTTAAAAACAGGTATGGTTTTTCAGCAATTTAATTTGTTTCATTGTTGAGATAGGCATACCCAATGAAATTTTTACAAATCCCAAAACCGAACGCACAAAATCCTTTTTAAGCAGGATATTAAATAAATAAATAAAAATATTGATAAATATATATTATTTGATATATAATTAATAACAAGTATAAACTTTAAGTTATCAGAAATAATTTTCATATAGAAAAATGAAAAGGAGTGTTAATTATGCTAGTTCTGGATGCCAAACAAAAACTTGAAGAAATAATTAATGTACTTCCAGAGAGTAAGTTAATAGAAGTAATTGATTTTGCTAGTTATTTAAGAGACAGGGAAGAATCTGAAGAAATTTTAGGTATGCAGATGACTTCAAAGGTTTATCTTGATTGGCTGAGTCCAGAAAATGACATTTATGATGAGGTCTTTAAAGATGAAATTAAATAGAGGGAATATTGTCCTTTGTAAAGTTCCAATGCCTTCAGAAGAATTAAAGGAATTTAAAGTTAGACCTGGCTTGATTGTCTCCAAAGATTTAAACAATAAAAGACTTGATGATGTAATTATTGCCATTTGCACATCCAATATTTCAAGAAATCAAGAACCAACTCAATATTTAATCAAAGGGGATGAAATTGTCCAAACAGGGATAAAAGTTTCTTCAGTTATTAAATGTGAATCTTTAATTTCAATAAACAAATCAATGATTATTAAGGTTCTTGGGACACTTTCTATGAATGAAATTCATAAAGTTAACGAATGTCTTAAAGATGCCCTTGAATTAAAGTAATAAAAGCAGGAATGGTATTGTGTATTCCAATATGATTAAGATCCTCATGATGTTTAACGTCGATATCAGGATCAAACAACTTAATATCTAAGTACTTTATTCTTCTCCTACCTTTTTTTAAATGCGTCAACGGTTACTTCAAATTCCACTAAAATATTAATTAAATAAATAAATTTTACTTGACAATTAAAAATATTATTATATAATCTTAACTGTAGTAAAATAGTTGTAGAATTTTAAAATGAATTTAATAATGTCACTTTAAGTTTTGTTTCTGCCATTATTTACTATAATAAGTTAATTTGAAAGGAGGTAGTAAGTAATGGAAAACGGAACAGTAAAGTGGTTCAATGAAAAAAAGGGTTATGGTTTTATAACTCCTGAATCAGGAGAAGATGTTTTCGTACATTTCAAAGCAATTGCAGGCGATGGCTTCAAAACCTTAGCAGAAGGTCAAGCTGTTGTATTTGATATTGAGAAGACCCAAAAAGGTTCTCAAGCAATTAATGTAAGAGTAAAATAATTTAGTAACCTAGAAAAGCCCGAATATTTTATATTCGGGCTTTTTTTATTTAATCTTCTTGCGTTAAAAAAGGTTTTGCTCCTATAACACTAAAAAATAATTCAAAACTGCTGATTTTTTCAACTGACCTTACTTCTTTTATTTTTGTTGGGATAAGCATACTAAC
>JACRDZ010000038.1 GCA_016212735.1 Candidatus Firestoneibacteriota bacterium
AAGTAACTTTCAGTTTTTTATATAGAGCTTCGTTCTGACTATCTGCTTCAAATGCTTTTTGATATTCTTTTAAGGCATCTTCAAACATCTCAATAAGGAAATAATCATCTGCTAAATCAAGATGCGCTTTTACATAAGCATCTTTATTTTTATTCCTATCTATTTTTTCTATTCTTACTTTAATTGTTTCCGCAAAATTTCTATATACATTACGCAGGTTTGTAACTGCTTCTGTATTATCAGGGTCAAGTTCAAGAGCTTTTCTTAAATTGAAAATTGCTTCTTCATATTTTTCCTGCAAATAAAAAACTATTCCAAGTTTATTAAGAATTTTTGGTATGTCGCGGTGTGTTGGATTAATCATCATTGCTCTTTTTAGTTCTCTAACAGCTTCAGTATAAATTCCTTTTTTCAAATAACATTCTCCAAGCATCATATGTGCAGCAAAATAGTTGCTGTCTATTTCAACAGCAATAGAAAACTCTTTAATTGCTTCATCATAATTTTTCATAAAGAAATATGTTATGCCAATATTATAATGTTCAAGTCGCATATTAACGCTTTTTAGATTAAAATTAGAAATTTTATAATGAGAGTCCATCTGAAGAGCACTTTTAAATTGGGGTATTGCCTGTTCATAATTATCTTTGTAATAATATGCTACACCAAGATAATTATGTATTTTTATTGCTTCAGCATAATTAGAATCAAGAGCAATTACTTCTTTAAAAGCTGCGATAGCTTCATCATATTGCCCTAATTGAAGATAAGATATTGCAAGATAATAATATGAGTCAATGTAATAGCTGTCAGTTGCATCTTTAACAATTTCTATAACTTTTTTAAAGTGATCTGGAGCTTTTGAGTAAAATTTAGCTTTGGTTTTTTCCAGGAAAATAACACCTAATTTAAAATGTGCAAATTGATTATCAGGGAAAAGTTCAACTGCTTTTTCTATTGCAGTAATAGCACCGATTATATTCCCTTTGTTAAGTAAATTAACACCTTGTTCATAATTTTTTTTAGATTCAATAATATTAATCTGATCATCAGCAGATATAAGAGAAAAAGAGAAAAAAATCGTACATATAGATATTAATAATATTTTTAACCATCTGTGCTGATTATAAAAAGTTATCTTCATAGAAGCCTCGAATGGTTATATTAAATTTGTTGTTTGTTATTGTATTTAGTACAATTAAAAATAAATATACCACTTTTAATTTTAATTCAAACATGTATTATATGTCAAGAAAAAAACTCAGAAATTTCCCAAGAAAGAAGTTAACCACAGAGAACTAGAGAGTATTTTTTATTTTAAATATATCTCAGTGCACCCAAAGGGTACCCGGTGGTTCATTTTTTCGATTTTGGGGAATTTTTGCTATTGAAAAACCTAAGGATTTAATTTTCTAATATCTTTTTTTGATATTTTACCTGTTCCAGTTTTAGGCAGGTCTGACATAAAAATAAATAAATGTGGAATTTTATATTGGGCAAGATATTTTTTACAAAATTCTTTAAGTTCTTTTTCTGTAGCTTTTTTGTTCTCATTTAAAACAATATAAGCTTTTGGAAATTCTCCATAATGAATATGTTTAATGCCAATAACACATGCTTCTTTTATTGCAGGATGTTTATATATTATTTCTTCTATTTCACGAGGATATACATTCATACCATGTACAAGTATCATATCTTTTTTGCGATCAACAATATAAATATATCCATCTTCATCTTTAAATCCGATATCTCCTGTATAAAGCCATCCATCTCGAATTGTTTCTTTTGTTTCATTTTCTTTATTATAGTAGCCAATCATTACATTTGGCCCTTTAACTATTATTTCTCCTATTGACTTGTCCTGTTTTGTTTGTTTTTCATCTTCTGTTTCATTACCAATAATTTTTAAAGGAGGAAGTTCTTCTATTTTATCATTAACAATTTTTACATCAACATTTGTTATTGGCAGACCGATTGAACCAGGTTTACGTATACCATTTATCGGATTAATTGATACTACTGGCGATGCTTCCGTGAGACCATAACCTTCAAGAAGAGGAATATTTAATTTATTTTCAAATTTATTTAAAACTTCGCCTGGTAATGGAGCTGCACCTGATATACAAATCTTGATTGGATTTATATATTTAAAAAACCACGGTAAATTATGATCCGCTAATAAAGAAAATATTTTAGGAATTCCTACAAATATTGTTACACGTTCTAATAGCAATATTTTTAAAACACGGCTGAATGGTTTAAGAGTGCGGACAATAATTATACGTGCACCCACACTTAATGGAAGAAGAATGCAAACTGTATTGGTAAAAGAGTGAAACATAGGAAGAATAATAATTATTTTGTCTTTCGAATTTACTTTACATGCATCAAGGCAGCCTTTAATATTTGAAACAAGATTCTTGTGGCTAAGCATTGCTCCTTTTGGATACCCTGTTGTTCCTGATGTGTAAATCAAAAATGCAAGATTATTTTCATCTAAAATAATATCAGGTTTTTGTGAGGTAGTTTTAGATATTAAATCATAAAAAAATAAAATTTTAGAATCAGAAATATTTGAATCTGTTATTATTGAGTAGTTAATAAAATCATTTTTATGAATTAAATTAATTATTTTTTCATAACATGTTTTGCAGGTAAAAAGTATTTTAATTTTACTGTCAGAAAGAATATACTCTACTTCATTTTCAGTTAAAAAATTATTAATTGGAACAACTACACCGCCGCATTTTAAAACAGCAAAAAGTATATAAATATATTCAATGGAATTTTCCATATATATGCCGGCTCTGTCACCTTTTTGAAAACCAAGAGAAATAAGTGATTGTGCTAATTTATTAATGCAGGTATTCATTTTCAAATAGGTAAGGCGCTGTTTTTCGTAAATTACAGCAATATTATTTGGATATTTATTTAGATTTTCTTCAAAAATATCAATAAGAGTCATGAGTAATATCCATAAATTTAATTAAGAGCCTATCCCGTTATCAATTTTCTACTGCGATCGGCTGCAAAGCTTATATGCTTCGTTCTCGGAATAAAATGTACTGCTGAAGAGTACGTTTTACTCCTGCGGCCTTGCCTATAAGCTTTTCGCTCGACCTCGTTACGAAAATTGATAACGGGATAGGCTCTAAGGAAGAATTGCAAGGAAATGCATGTGTTTTAATTCTTCTTTAAATTTAAGTCCTACGCCTAAATTAAGAGGTCCTTGATATAATCTTTGAAGATCGCATTCTATTTGTATTCCGTCTTTTTTATCAGAGCTTGTATTTTGTAAAGATTTATAATTAGTTGTATCAAGAAATAAATCCAATATATTTTTTTCTCTAAGACCTAAAGAAAATAAGGATTTAAAGTCATAAATTTCACTTACGTCAGAATATTCAATCCATGCGCCTTTTGTACTTATATTTTGTGTAAATGCATTTGGATATATTATATCATTTTCATTTGTTTTAAAAATTATTGCAGCAGGAAGATTTGCCTGTATTCTTGGATATTGTCTTTTTTCATTCTGTGAAGAAGATGTATTTAGAAAAGAATTTATCGCTGTTCTTTCTGTAGAAAATAAATTTAGTCCTTGTGTGATTTTAGCATGGTAAAAATAATTGAGCATTTGATCCGGAAAATGTACAAGTTTAATATTAAGACCATTCTGGATTGCTTCATCAATTATCTCAATTCCAATAGAGTCCATTACACTAACTTTAGCAAGATCTATTATTACATTTTTTATCTTAAGTTCAAAAAGGCTGTCTAATTTTTGTTGGAAGATTTTTAAATCATCACCAATCAAATTTCCTTCAATATATAAAATTATAATATTATTTTCTTTCTTAGGAATATCTATAATTTCTATAATATATTTATTTTATATCTTATTTATCGTCAGATATTAAAAAATATTTAAAAAAGTTATCCACAACATTATGCACACCTGTTAATAAGCCTAACTTATTGTTAAATATACATAAAATAAAAAACAGTAAATAAACCATCAAAATCTAATAAAAAAAATCATTAGAAAAAATGCTGATAAATTTTAATTTTTATAAAGATGATTTTTTTTATAAATAATTACAAAAAAACTTATCCACATCTTATCACCAAAGAAAAGAAATATATTTATTTATCACGGAATTTCCTTGACAATTAATGAGATGAAGATAAAATAATATTAATATATAAAAAAGGAAAATAATGAGAATAAAATATAAATTAATGTAAATAATAATATTTGTTATAATATATGGATTTTCTGAGAAAAATGGCAATATTATTGAAGTTTCAAAAAATATCGTTAATAATACCTCAATAAAAAAATCAGGATTAGAATTTCAAAATCTTTCTGAAGCAAAAAAATATTTTAGTAAATACTATCAGGAAAATGTAACAAAAATAACAAAAGCTGGAATCCCTTCAGGATTTGGACCTGTAGAAATTATCAATAATAAATATAATAGCCAAAATTATAATAATCATAATATTAAAATGACTGATAATTCTGAAGATGGGATTACAGATTTGTTTGAAATTGATTTAAATGATGATAATATTTATGATCTTGCATATAAATATTACTCTTCAAATGGAATAATAATAAATTTGTATGAAAAATCAGATGAGTATGTTCAGGAAGGAATAAACTATCTTAATCGTAATATAATAAATTTAGCTGAAGATGATTTTATGAAATCACAGGAAATATTTTATAACAATGAGGATTCTCATTTTTATCTTGGCGAATTGCTTTTATTATATAAAAAGGATTTTGTTTCTGCACTGGAGAAATATCGTACTGTATATAAAATTGATAATTCTTATTTAAAAGCTATAGAAAGAATAAAACAACTTAATATGATTTTGTATCTAAAAAGAAAATTAGATAAAAATCCGGAAGTAATTGATGACAGAATAAAATTGGGAGAAATATATTGGGAAATTCCGCTATTGGACGAAGCAATTCTTGAATATCAGCGAATAAGACGTTTACAGCCAAATAATTATTTAATTCATTGTTATTTGGGTGATTTATACAAAGAAAAAGATATTATAGAAAAAGCTGAAATCGAATATAAACAAGCTATTGATTGCTTACCTGAACACCCTTATGCATATCAGGCATTAGGTGATTTGTATAAAAGAAAAGGAATAAAGAATGATGGAAAAAATGAATTTAATAAAGCAATTGAAATAGAAAAACAAATTAATGTAAAATTAAATAAACCTTCGTGGGATATATCGGAATTTTATAATGATATTAGCAAAAAGTATTTTGAAATAGGTGATTTAGAAAAAGCAACACTTAGAGTTCAGGAATCTTTAGAAAACAGAAAAGATAATTATAAAGCTTATTATACAATGGGATTAATTAATATAAAAAAGAATAATAATAAAGAGGCTGAAAAATCGTTTAAAATGTGTTTGGATATTAATCCTCTATATGAAAAAGCACTTATGGCTATAGGGAAATTATATTATAGTGAAAAAAATTATAAAGAAGCATTTCCATTATTTCAGAAGGCTGTTCTGGTTAATCCTTATAATTCTGAATATTATCTATATTTGGGAATAATTTATAAGGAATTAGGAGTGGAAGATCAAGCTAAAGAAGCCTTGTTAAAAAGCTTAGAGCTTGATCCAGTTGGAGAAAATGTAAAAATTATAAAAAGATATTTAATTGATCTTAAAAAATAATATAGTTACTATTAATTTTACATAAAATAATTCTATGATAATTATTTTTTTATTTTTTCAAGTTTTTCATTAATATCAATCACAGACGGAATTAACCCGTTTTTTTGAAGGCATTTAATAAAAACATAAACTATTTCAGGGTCAAATTGTGTCCCTGAATTTTCCACCAGCTCATTAATGATTTCCTCCATCGGCATTGCTTTCCGGTAAGGGCGGCTTGCCCGCATCGCGTCATAACTGTCAGCCACAGCCATAATCCTCGAGCCTAAAGGAATGCTTTTGCCTTTCAATTTATTCGGATACCCATTGCCGTCATAATGTTCATGATGATGTAAAATGACATCTAATTCCCTTCTTATGTAATGGACGCTTTTCAAAATATTAACCGCGATAACCGGATGCTTTTTTATTATTTCATATTCACTTTCGGTCAACCCGCCGTCTTTTAAAATAATAGCATCGGATATCGCTATTTTCCCCAGATCATGCAGAATAGCGGCGTTACAAATAATTTGAATTTCATTTTCCGACAATCTCATTTCTTTAGCTGCCATATTGGAATATCTCAAAACATTCAGGGAATGTTCTCTTGTACTGATATCTCTTTCTTCAAACGTGGTAATTAAAGTTTTTATCATATCTATATAATATTGTTTTGAAACCTCATTTATTCCGAGTATTTTAACCTCTAATTCCTTTTGAGATATGTTTTCCATATAATTTGAATCAACAATATCTTTATACATAACGACAGAATTTCTTCCCTTCGTTTTTGCCGCGTAAAGGGCGGAATCCGATAAACTCAAAAACTTGTCTTTTTCCAGCACCCCATCTTCAAACAAGGAAGATATTCCGATACTGATGGTCAATTTCACTGAAAAACTTTCTCCTTCAAACACATATCCTTCAATAAGTTTTCTCAGTTTCTGGGCAACATTAAAAGCGCCATTATAATTTTCGTTAAATAACAAAATAACAAACTCCTCACCGCCATACCGCGCTAAAAAGTCAATGTCTCTAATGCTCTTTTTTAAACATTTTGCTATTTCAACAAGCACCTTATCCCCGAACAAATGGCCATAGCTGTCATTGACTTTTTTAAAAAAATCTATATCTATCATTAAACAGCATATGTTTTGTTTATGCCTTATAGCGCGTAAAAATTCATTATCCAATATTTTAAAAAAATAACCATGGTTATAAAGCATGGTCAGGCTGTCCTTGATTGAACTATCTCTGAGTTCAATTACCATCTTATCAAGTTGTTCCAGGGCTTTTGTCTTTGCCTCGTTTGCTTCTTTTAACTCATCGCGCATATTTTTCACCCTCAGCGCCGCTTTAATCCTCGCGATAATAATTTCAGAAGTGCTTGATTTCCCCAGATAGTCGTCGGCGCCGGATGACAGGCCTTCAAGGATATGTTCTTCCTGTTCAAGCCCTGTAAGCATAATTACCGGTATGAATTTCAACTTCTGGTCCGCCTTTACTTTCTTTAACATATCTATACCGCTCATACCGGGCATTTGATAATCAACCAGTATGCAGCTGATTTCTTTTTTTGAAGCGGCATCAACGCCTTCTGAAACACTGGAGGCCATTTCCACCTCAAAACCCGCCCGCTTTAAATACCTGCTGAACGCTCTTCTGTCATCAGGATTATCATCAACTACTAAAATTATTTCTTTTTTTCCCTCAGCCATATTATTTTGCCTTTTTACTATTTTTTTAATATCAGCTTATCAAACCGGAAAAGGGACATTGTGAATTCCCCAATAAAGGCCAATTTCCTTGACAAGAGAAACAAAATTATCAAAATCAACCGGCTTTTGCAGAAAGCTGTTGCATCCAAAATTATAACTTTTGATTATATCTTCTTCCCTTCGTGAGACCGTAAGCATAATTACCGGTATTCTTCTCAAAGATTCATCTTCTTTTATTCTCTTTACCACTTCTATTCCGTTCATCTTCGGCATATTAATATCCAGAAGTACTAATCCGGGGCGTGGCGCTTTTGTTTCGTCCTGATAAGCGTTAT
>JACRDZ010000040.1 GCA_016212735.1 Candidatus Firestoneibacteriota bacterium
AGGTGAAGAAGGTTTAAAAAAATCAATAGTAGTGGTTGCCACATCAGATCAGCCGCCTCTGGTTAGAATTAGGGCAGCACTAATAGCATCAACTATTGCTGAATTCTTTAGAGATCAAGGAAAAAATGTATTACTTATGATGGATTCAGTCACCAGATTCGCAATGGCACAAAGAGAGATTGGTCTTTCAATTGGAGAGCCTCCAACCTCAAGAGGATACCCTCCATCAGTATTTAATTTTCTTCCAAAATTGCTGGAACGAGCAGGAACACATACGGAAAAGGGAAGTATTACAGGACTTTATACTGTTCTTGTTGAAGGTGATGATATGAATGATCCTATTGCTGATTGTGTTAGATCAATTCTCGATGGACATGTTGTTTTATCACGCAATCTTGCATCAAAAAATCATTATCCTGCTATTGATATATTGCAAAGCGTTAGCCGAGTCATGCCTGATATTACATCATATGAACATCAAGGTGCATCGGCAAAATTCAAAGAAATTCTTTCGATTTACAGAGAATCGGAAGATTTGATTAATATTGGTGCATATGTATCAGGCGCAAATTCAAAAATCGATAATGCACTTAAGTATATTGATAAAATTCAAAGCTATTTACGACAACCGGTTAATCAGGGAATTAATTTTAAGGAATCCGTTGATGTTTTAATAAAATTATTTAAAGAGGATAATTTGCTGCCAGCAAAAATCAATGCAAGACAAACGAATATGCAATCTATGAGTATATAATGAAAAAATTTAAATTTAATTTGGAACCGGTTTTAAAAAATTGCAAATTTAAAGAAGATATTTTAAAGACGGGGCTGGCAGAAAAAGAAAAAAAGTTTCAAACTGAAAAATTTGTACTTATTAAGTTTGAAGAAAATTTAGTAAGCAATTCAATAGCGATGGAAAAAATAAAATTAGCTAATCCAAAAATAGAAATATTAAATCTTTATCAAATATATTTAGATGGTATCAAAAAGAAAATTTTAAATCAAAAAAAAATCTTAAATTTATTGCTTGATGATCTTAATAAAACGAGATTGCAGCTATTAGAAATTATTAAGCAGCGCAAAGTGCTTCAAAAACTTAAAGAAAAAAAAATGGAAATTTATAATTATGAGCTAAACAAATTTGAACAGAATATTTTAGATGAAATTGGAATTATACAATTTAATAGAAAAAATTTGGGAGTTTAAATGTTAGGAAAAATCGGAAGTATTCTCACATCAATATTATTAAGCTTTTTTTTGTTTGCAATTTTAACTGGCAGATTAAGTGATTTGCTTATGCCATCTCTTAAAAAAATACTGGGTAATGTGAGCAATGAAAATGAAAAAAAGGCTGATTTAAATGATCTTGAACAAGATTACTACAAATTTATCACAAAAATAAAAGAAAATGAAAAAAAAATAGAAACAGCTGATTTCTTCTTAGATAGAACAGCTGAAAGAGTAGATCATAAAATAAAAATAATGAACGAATTGGAACAAAAATTGATAAATGATTCCCAAGCACTGCAAAAACTTCTTGAAGAAAAAAAAACACATGATGATGATAACATTAGTACCCTTACAAAACTTTATGCAAATATGCCAGACGATGAAGCAGCTGCAATTATTAACAAAATTGATGAAACA
This sequence comes from Candidatus Firestoneibacteriota bacterium, assembly GCA_016212735.1. The sequence goes on from JACRDZ010000040.1 coordinate 1,648, forward strand.
TTAGCATTAAAAATTCTTAAAAAAATTAAAACAGATAAAGCAGCAGCTATCCTTAGTCTATTGCGTACCGATGAAGCTGTTAGGCTATCCAATAAACTTGCACAATTAAAATAAGGAAGATAAATATGATGATTTCGAATAATAGTATTCAACAATTAAATAATAAAACAAACATCAACAATCTCTTTCCTTGTGAAGATACTGTTTTTTTAAATTTCGAAGAGTTTAATGAAATTTTAACATTATTATCCGGTGAGACATTTTCATATGATACAACATTAGAATCTCAATTCACTCAAAACATTGAACAAATTGATAAAAAATCAACGGAAACCGGTTCAATTATAGTTGACGATTTAACTTTGAACGTTCCTCTAATTACATTTTTAAATTTACTTTCAGCATCATCTAATATAATAAATTTAGATTTAAATATAAATTCAGAAAACAATTTAATACAAACTAAAAAATCCGATGTTCATCCTATTGATTATCCTGATAAGGATACAGAGGTATTAGTTACAACTCAAAAATCATTGCTAAATTTCGAAAATAATATTGAGTCAAACAATAAAATCTCAACAACTGGAATTTCTTTAGAGAAAAAGGATTCTATTAAATCAAAATACGAAAATAGAAATCATATTACTGATAATGTTATTTTAAATATTGATTTGTCACAAATCTCAAATATTATCACTACTGAAAATGATAGAAAACAAAACAATAAAATCACATTAATAAATGAAAATGAATCTGATATCACATGTTCTTCAATAATATATAAAGAAACAGATTTAAACAATATTAACGATGAATCTAAAATAACTGATAAAAATATACAAACTATACAATCTCAATCTTCACCATTTTATAGTTCTAAAAAAATAAACATAATAAATTCAAATGAAAAACATATTAATCAATCAGCTAAAAATAATTCCGGAACTTTATCGGCGAATGAAATAACTGGAGAAAACATCGATAAAGATATTAATAATGATACATTGATTAAGAAACAGATAAAAGAAAAAATCCTCTCAATCCCTTTAAATGATTTTAAAATTTCTAAAATTGAAAATTCGGAAACAATCAAAACAGATAATGTTATTTTAAATATTGATTTGTCACAAATATCAAATATTATCACTACTGAAAATGATAGAAAACAAAACAATAAAATCACATTAATAAATGAAAATGAATCTGATATCACATGTTCTTCAATAATATATAAAGAAACAGATTTAAACAATATTAACGATGGATCTAAAATAACTGATAAAAATATACAAACTATACAATCTCAATCTTCACCATTTTATAGTTCTAAAAAAATAAACATAATAAATTCAAATGAAAAACATATTAATCAATCAGTTAAAAATAATTCCGGAACTTTATCGGCGAATGAAATAACTGAAAAAAACATCGATAATGATTTTAATATTTTAAATTTGTTAAATAAATTTAATAAAATAAATATTATCACAAATACTGCAAATCAAAATATTGAAAAATTATCAATAAGTGATAAAGATATTAATAATGATACATTGATTAAGAAACAGATAAAAGAAAAAATCCTCTCAATCCCTTTAAATGATTTTAAAATTTCTAAAATTGAAAATGCAGAAACAATCAAAACAGATTCCAATATTACAAATATTACAAAACCTGAAAAACAGGAACATATCTTATCTCAAATAACAGATCAAATTAAAAAAATTACTAATACAAATCGTTCTGAAGTAAATTTTGAATTACAACCTGAATCATTAGGACGCATAAATCTAAAATTAGTGATAGAAAATAAAATTTTATATGCAAAATTTATAGTTATGAATACAGATGTAAAAGAAATAGTTGAAAATAATATTTCCGAATTAAAAACAGCTTTAGAGCAGCATTCAATTATTTTAGATAAAATAAATGTCAATGTTGAAAAGCACTCTGATAATAGTAATTTTTCAACAAAACAAAATTTTCCTGATAAAAATAATTCATATAGTGAAAATTCATATTTTAAAAAAAGTTTATATAAAGAAAAAGGAGATAATAATAAAAAATTAAAAAAACAAAAATATGATTTTCTTGATTTATGGACATAAAAAAAACAAGAAAAAGGAGACGGCAAATGTCAATCAACGCAGTATCATCAAATACTACAAATAATTTAAATGAAAAAAACAATGCTTCGCAGGTAAAATCTTTAGGATTTAATGATTTCATGAAAATTTTAATTACTGAATTAAACCATCAGAATCCATTGGACCCAATGGACAATAAGGAATTCATAGCTCAAACAGCTCAATTCGCATCATTAAGTCAAATGCAGAGTTTAAACAGTTCATTCCAAAATTTATCAAACATCGAACAAATAGCTAATAATTCACTTAGCGCAAGTTTTATTGGTAAAAACATTAAATTTATACAAAACAAAGAAGGAGAAAATATTTCAGTTGAAAGTTATTCAGAAGGAACAGTTAGCGGAGTAACATTTAAGAATAATTTACCTTATTTTATTGTCAACAATCAATCAATCCCATTTGACAATATTACAGAAGTTTATGTTAATGAAAATCAAAATTAAATAGGAGGGCTTTTATTATGATGAGATCATTGTTTTCAGGTGTTTCAGGACTTCGTAACCATCAAATGTTTCTGGATGTAATTGGTAACAATATAGCGAATGTTAACACAATGGGCTTTAAAAGCAGCAGAGTAACATTTAAGGATACTCTTAACCAAACTATCAAAGGAGCTGCAATCCCAGACAATGGGAAAGGCGGTACAAATGCACAGCAAGTTGGTTTTGGTACAAGTGTAGGTAGTATTGATACAATGTTTTCACAAGGAAGCTTACAATCAACAGGTGTATCAACAGATCTTGCAATTCAAGGGGATAGTTTTTTTGTTTTATCTGATGGGAATAGCAAATATTTTTCAAGAGGCGGTGCTTTTTCATTGGATTCAGTCGGGAATATGGTTGATCCGCGAACAGGTCTTATTGTTCAAGGTAAAATGGCAACAGACGGAACAATTTCTGCCAGTGCATCGGTTGAAAATATTTCAATACCAAAAAATATTACTTCCAGGCCAAATCCAACAACAGCAGTCACGATTAAAGGTAATCTGGATTCTGATGCAGCTGATGGTGACCAGGCAATTTCATCCTATGTTGTTTATGACTCACTTGGAACCCCAATTACACTAACAACTGCATTTACATGGGATGAGACAAATTCCGAATGGGATTATACAATTACAGCCCCAGCAGGAGCATCGTTCGTTAGCGGAGATACAGGAAGCATTACATTTGATGCAGATGGTAAAATTGCAACAGGTTCACCGACAACAGTTGAAATAGCACCAGGTACAGGAGCTGCGAATATTAATATAGCATTAAATTTTGGTACTATTGGAGATACTGACGGCATAACTGGATATGCATCAGCATCATCAATTGCTCTGGATAGTCAAGATGGGTTCAAATCAGGAATATTAAAAAATTTCTCTATTGGCGGAGATGGAAGCATAAACGGAATATTTGATAATGGACAATCACAGTTATTGGCAATAATGGTTTTAGCTAATTTTAATAATCCAGGCGGACTTGTAAAAGAGGGTGACAATGTGTTTTCACCATCTGCCAACTCAGGGACTGAAAATGTTGTAGATGCTAATTTAAGCGGAAGCACTATTGCAGCAGGAGCTCTGGAAATGTCCAGCGTTGATCTTGCTCAAGAGTTTACAAACATGATTATTGCGCAAAGAGGTTTTCAAGCAAATTCAAGAATAATAACGACATCGGATGAAATATTACAAGAATTAGTTAACTTAAAAAGATAGCAAATAATTAAATAAAAAAAGGTTATTATGGCAGAAGAAACTAATAATAAAGACGAAAAAATTAAAAAATCAAAACCCAAGGGATCAATACCATGGTTAATTTTATCTTATTTAAATATACTTCTTTTTATAGGATCGATTACTTATTTTGCCATAGATTTATCTCAAAAATATGAATCAGCATCTAAATCCGAACAAATTGAAAATAGTTCGCGAGGATGGGGAGAAAAGCATCTCGATTCCGGTTTAATAGTTACTAATTTAGCAGATACAGAAATTCAATATTTTATAAAAACTAAATTAAAACTTGAACCGGATGAATATTTACTGCATGAAGAGGCTAATAATAAAATTCCTCAAATTAGAGATATTGCAATTACTGTTTTTTCTCAAAAAAAAACAAATGATATTAAATCTGCTGCAGGTAAAAATAAATTAAAAAAAGAATTATTAAAATACATTAACAATAATTTAATTTCAGGACGTTTTAAAAATATTCTTTTCACAGAATTTGCTATTAAATAATAAGAGGTAACTATGAGCGATATATTATCACAAGAAGAAGTTGAAAAACTATATAACAAAGCGATAGAAGGTGAATTAAATAAAACAGTTAAACCCGAAAAGACAGAGCCTAGTGTAATACATTATAATTTTCAACGTCCGACACGTTTTAATAAAGACCAGATACGCACCATACAATTACTGCATGATACATTTGCCGGATTATATCACAATTTATTAAGTTCCTATTTACGCTGTTCAATAAGTGTTAATTTAATTGCTGTTGATCAATTAATTTATTCTGAATATATTTCTTCAGTTGGGAATCCTTCTTTAATTAATATAATTACCATGGAGCCATTAAAAGGACAGGCTATCCTGGAAATAAATCAATCACTGGCTTTTGCTTTTTTTGATCGTTTACTCGGAGGAGTTGGGCTAAAGTATAATAAATCCAGAGAATTCACTGAAATAGAAAAAGTTGTAATTAAAAAAATAGTTGATGAAGTTTTAATTACTCTTGAAAATGCATGGAAACATGTTATTGATATAAAAACTCAGGTAAAAAAAACTGAAACTAATCCTCAATTTGTTCAAGTTGTTTCACCTGAAACGACTGTTATTCTAATAACATTTGAAATAAAAATTGATGATACATCAGGACTTATAAGCATATGTCTTCCCTACCCTGTTCTTGAGCCAATTCAAATGAAATTAAGTTCGAGAAATTGGTTCATTTTTAAAGACAAGACACCATCTTTTCAAAAAGATAATAAAATAGAAAAAAAATTGCATTCTTCAAAATTAGATGTACAGGCTTTTCTTGGAACAATATTAATAAAAGCAAAAGATGTACTTGAATTAAAACCGGGAGATATTATTAAACTTGATACAAAAGTCAATGATTTGATAAGAGTAGATGTTGAAGGACTTCCTGAATTTTATGCACGTCCGGGATTATTAAACAGCAGAAATTCAATACAAATTCAAAAACAAATATCTAAAGATGAAAGGCTGGATTGCTATGGACAATGAAAAAAATAATACAAATAACACGAGCGCAACATCCCAGGAAACTTCTAATGCAGATACAAAAAAACAAAATGCACAGGCATCATCTGTTTTTCCTCCATTAAAAGAAGAAGCTCAAAATACACAAAAAGATATTGCCAACCTCGAACTATTAATGGATATCTCATTACCTATTTCTGTTGAACTTGGTCGTACAAAAATGACGATTAAGGACATAGTATGTTTAACACCCGGAGCAATAATTGAATTAAACAAATTTGCAGGTGAGCCATTGGATATTCTTGTAAATTCAAAGCCTATTGCTAAAGGTGAAGTTGTTGTAATTGATGAAAATTTCGGAATTCGTATTATTGAAACTACTGATCATCAAGAAAAAATGAAAAATAATATAGAACAAAAATCTCAAAAATAAATTAGATTCTTCGCTTCGCTCAGAATAACATCTTTACATTGGAGTACTTAAATGGATACAACACAACTTAGCAATGATTTGTTTAAGCTTACTGATTCAGCAGCAAATTTATCAGCAGATACAGGTTCTTCAAGTTCATTTATTCCTTTAATTATTTCTCTTTGTATTATTTTGGGAGTTATTTTTTTAATTCTTGGAATTATAAAAAAATATAATGGTAAAAAATATTTAGAAAAATTTTTTAATATTGATACATTATCCTCATCGCCAATAAAAATTGTTTCAAAAATATCGGTAGGATCAAAAAAACAATTATTATTAGTAAAAATAAATGATAAGGAATTATTACTTGGAGTGACTGAAAATAATATCAATCTATTATCTCAATCCGAATCAAAAGAGGAAAAGTAAATAATGTATAAAAAATATTTTTTTTATTCAATTGTATTAATATGCATATTTAGCTTTTCATCCAATATTTATGCTGCAAATGCTATTTCTATACCAAAATTAAGTTTCGGTTCATCATCACCTGCAGCAAATCAAGATGATATGAGTTTAGTATTACAAATCCTTTTTTTATTAACAATATTAAGTCTTGCACCTGCTATATTAATTATGGTTACATCATTCACAAGAATTATTGTGTCACTTTCATTTTTACGTCACGCAATTGGAGTGCCACAGGTTCCACCTAATCAAATTTTAATCGGGCTTGCTCTTATTCTCACTTTTTTTATTATGAGCCCTATCGGGACTCAAGTAAACAATGAAGCTCTTCAGCCATATCTGGAGAAGAAAATCACACAAACTGAAGCTTTTGAAAAAGCTCTTTTACCAATAAGAAAATTTATGTTTAGACAAACAAGGGAAACTGATATGGCATTGATGATAAAATTATCCAAAACTCCAAAACCAAAAAATTTTTCTGAAATTGGAACTCTTGTTTTGATACCAGCTTTTGTAATCAGTGAATTAAAAACAGCATTTCAAATCGGATTTATGTTATACATTCCTTTTTTAATTATAGATATGGTTGTTTCATGTATTTTAATGTCAATGGGAATGGTTATGTTACCACCGATAATGATTTCATTACCATTTAAATTATTGCTTTTTATTATGGCTGACGGTTGGCATTTAATAACTCAATCATTGGTAAATGGATTTCATTAAAGCAGAAAGGATAATATGTCACCTGATTTTGTTGTTTCATTTTTACGCGAATCAATATATATGATTCTTGCTTTGACAGCGCCCATATTAGGGATAAGCTTAATAACCGGACTTATTGTTAGTATTTTACAAGCTGTAACACAAATTCACGAATCCACTTTGACTTTTGTTCCTAAAATGGTTGTAACATTTGCTGCATTATTACTTCTCATGCCATGGATAGCACAAAAAATTTTAAAATTTACTGTTACTATTTTTACAAATTTACCCAGTTTTGTTAAATAATGTTAAAAACAAAAGAAAAAAAATATGAATCCATTAGGTTTATCATATTCTCAATTTCAAATATTAGTTCTGGTATTCTTTCGTATTGCCGGAATAATTTTTATGGCACCGGTATTAAATGGACAAATGATTCCAATGCCAGTAAAAGTTTTTTTTTGCTTTGTAACTTGCGGATTATTTTTTAATTTTGTAAAGGATATTAATATTTCTTATATGGATAGCGTACCGCAACTATTAATATCAATTATATCAGAATTATCAATTGGATTTATTATTGGTTTTGTTTCTCAACTTATTTTCACGGGAATTACATTTGCCGGTGAATTAATAGGATTACAAATTGGTTTGAGCATTGCCCATGTATTAAATCCATTAGAAAATCATGAAAATTCAATAATTTCAAATTTTATAAATTTAATGGCAATTTTAATTTTTTTAAATATTAATGGCCATCATTGGTTTTTTGAATCTCTGGATTTAAGCTTGAAAATTTTGCCACTTGGGCTAATACATTATCCTGCTAAAATCATGTTAATTGTTTTAAATTCATTTAATAAGTTATTTATAATTGCAATTAAAATTTCCGCACCAATCATGGGAACTATTCTTATTTTAGATTTGGTTTTTGGATTTTTATCTCGCATGGTTCCTCAAATTGAAATATTTATTATGTCTATCCCGTTAAAAATTTCCGGTGGACTTATTATGCTTGCACTAACATTAGGTTCAATTTCGAATATACTGCAAAAAATCATTAGCGAGCTGCCATATACAATGGTTAAGATTGTAAAACTTTTACACTGATTCCAGGAGAATTTTAAATGCCAGAAAACGATCAAGAACGAACAGAACCTGCAACAAATAAAAAAAGAAAAGAAGCTCGGGATGAAGGTCAGGCAGCAAAAAGCACTGACTTGAATTCTATTATAACATTATTTGCAGCAATTACACTGCTCTCATGGTTAGGAGGATATATCTGGAAAAATTTATTTGAAATTTTCAAAATGTGTTTATCATCTATTCCAAATCAAGATTTGACATTTGAATATATCCAAAATCATTTTATATTATTATCAATTCAATTTATAAAAATTGTTTTACCATTTATGTTTGGGATTATGATAATTGGATTATTATCAAATATTATGCAAGTCGGATACACGATTACACCCAAAGCAATTTTGCCAAAATTCAGCAGGATTAGTCCCGCACAAGGATTTCACAAAATATTTTCTTATAATGCATTAAAAGATTTCTTAAAATCGTTATTAAAAATTTTTATTATTATGTATATTTCTTATTCAATTTCCAAAGACAATCTATATCTACTTTTACAACTTGGTGATCTTGAGGTTAACAAAATAGTTGAATCAATCGGTTATATAATAATTAAAATCGGAACCAAAATTTCACAAGCTTTATTAATCGTTGCAATTATTGATTATGGTTATGAATGGTGGTCACTCGAAAAAAATCTTCGAATGACTAAACAAGAAATTAAAGATGAATTAAAAGAATCTGAAGGCAATCCTCTTATTAAGTTCAGGATCAAAAATATTCAAAGACAATTATCCATGCAAAGAATGATGTCTGATGTGCCTAAAGCTGATGTGATAATAACTAATCCTACTCATTTAGCTGTTGCGCTTAAATATGATAGCGGAACAATGGGCGCTCCGAAAGTTGTTGCAAAAGGGGCAAGACTAATAGCTGAAAAGATCAAAAAAATTGCAAGTGAAAACAATATCACAATAATTGAGAATAAACCACTTGCACGCAGTTTATTTAAATTATGTTCAATTGGGCAAGAAATTCCTATTGAACTATACCGAGCAGTTGCAGAGCTATTGGCATATATATTCAAATTAAAAGGCAAGAAAATTGCATAGAGTATAAAATATTAACAGGAGATCATGAAATATGGAAAACGTTGTAAGCGGTGCTTCGTTTTTTAGGAAACTTAGTGATCCAATGGATGTTGCTGTCTCTAGTTCCATAGTTGCAATTCTTGGAATAATGATTGTTCCTATTCCGCCAATATTATTAGATTTATTATTAACACTAAGCATTACTTTTTCATTGGTAATACTTTTAGTATCAATGCATACAAAAAGACCTCTTGATTTTTCAGCTTTTCCATCTGTACTTTTAGTTGTTACTTTATTCAGACTATCTCTTAATATTGCTGCTACACGTTTAATACTTCTTAATGGACATGAAGGAACATCAGCAGCAGGACAGGTCATTTCTTCATTCGGTCAATTTGTAGTCGGAGGAAATTATATTGTTGGTTTTACCATTTTTATAATTCTTGTAATAATTCAATTTATTGTTATTACAAAAGGTGCAGGACGTATTGCAGAAGTATCAGCGCGATTTACTCTTGATGCAATGCCGGGCAAACAAATGAGTATTGATGCTGATCTTAATGCAGGTTTAATTGATGAAACAAAAGCACGCGAGCGCAGAGCAGATATTGCCAGAGAAGCTGATTTTTATGGCGCAATGGATGGATCAAGCAAATTCGTACGCGGTGATGCAATTGCGAATATTCTTATTATTTTTATAAATATTTTAGGCGGATTATTAATCGGTGTATTTGAACACAATATGGAAATCATGAAGGCTTTACAAATTTATAGTTTATTAACTATTGGGGGCGGATTATTGAGTCAGATACCGGCATTAATTGTTTCTACTGCATCAGGTTTTCTTGTTACCCGTGCAGCATCTGATTCAAACTTCTCAAAAGACATAATATCACAACTTATTCTAAAACCGAAAGCAATATCAATTGCATCGATGATGCTTGTTGTTTTAGCAGTTATTCCCGGTTTACCAAAGCTCCCGTTTTTTTTACTTGCTATAGGAGGCGGATATTTAGCTTTTAAAACTAATTTGCGTGAAAAAAATAAAAAAATTGAAGAAGATAAAAAAGTATCTGCCATAGCATCTCAATCAACTGCAACTGAAGCTGAAAAAATCGAAACTTTTTTAAATCTCGATCCGATTGAAGTAGAAGTTGGATATGGACTGATATCTATTGTTGATGAAAAAAAAGGAGGAGATTTACTTAAAAGAATACGTAATATAAGAAAAAATATTGCTATGGAATTAGGCTTTATTGTTCCTCCAATACGAATTAAGGATAATATCAGATTAGCCTCTAATACTTATACTGTAAAAATAAAAGGCGCAGAAGTCTCTCATTACGATGTTTACATAAATAAACTTTTAGCAATTAAGCACGGACCGGGAGATAAAGGGCTTGAAGGTGAAGAGACCTATGAACCGGCATTCGGATTAAAAGCATTCTGGATTAATCCAAATCAAAAAGATCATGCACAAGTAATGGGATATACCATTGTTGATCCAACAACTGTAATTACCACACATCTGAATGAAATAGTTAAATCACATGCATATGAATTAGTTGGCAGACAGGAAGTACAGCATCTTTTAGACAATCTTAAACAAACACATCCCGCATTATTGACTGATCTTATTCCAAACATTTTTAGTATTGGTGTTCTGCAAAAAGTTCTTTGTAATCTTTTAAAAGAACAAGTCTCTATTAGAGATATAGTAACTATCATGGAATCTATGGGTGATTTTATCCCAAAAATAAAAGATTTACGTCTTGTAACAGAATATGTACGCCAGTCATTAGGCAGAAATTTGTGCAAGCCATATTTAGATAAGGATGGAACATTAACATTAATCAGCTTATCCAATGAAATTGAAAATATTATTATGGATGCATTGATGGAAAAAGATGGGATGTCATATTTAATGCTGGATCCAACAAAGGCACAACAAATTATAAGTTCTATCGAGGAAGGATTAAAACAGTTCTATCCTGAAGAAGGCGTTAAAATTATTTTATGTTCACCTCAAATAAGATTTCATTTAAGAACACTGATTGAAAGATTTATTAAAAATTTTGTTATCATATCCTATAGTGAAATAGCGCCTGATATAAAGGTTATATCTTTGGGGAATATTAAATTAGAAAACAAATAAAATGTCGGAGATTTTAGATTATGATGCCAGAAATAAATGTAAATTTGCAATTAATTATCGAACCTGATTCATCAGAATATCCGGGTAGATATTTAAGTCGAATCGAAGATTTTAATAATAATTATTTATTTATTTCAGCACCAATGAGCCAGCAGCTTTTTGTTCCAATACGTATAGGAACATCATTGAAAATATCGTTTTTTGATGGTCCTAAATCGTATACATTTCAAACCAGTGTAATCGACAGAATAAGTGAACCATTTCCTATGCTTATTATAGCGCGTCCTGTGCATTATGAACAAAAAGAACGCAGAAGATTTCCGCGTTATAAAGCTGTTGTTCCGGTATATGTAAAAGTAAATTCAACTGAAGCTGCAAAATTTTTGGGATTAACCGATGGATTCGATACTATTAGCATGAATATAAGTGTCGGAGGAATTTATATAGAATCACATTTGCCAATACCAACCGGAACTATTTTACAATTAGGGATATCATTACCATCAATAAAAGAACCGATCCTGGTACTCAGTAAAGTTATCAGGACTATTGATCAATCAAACGGGAAATATGGAATTGCAATAAAATTTCTTATTATTGATGAAAAAAAACGTGATGAAATACTGAAATTTATTTTTGATCTTGAAAGAGGAACAATAAAAAATCAAGGAATGAAAATATAAATTATGATTCAATTATTAGCAAAGTATTTGTTTATATTATGCATATTTATCATAAGTATATTAAGCTTTGTTTCCAGTAGTGAGCTTGAATATATTGTAATCAAGGTTGTTATATCATCAATAATTTTATTTATTACAGGTAAAATCGGATTGGCAATAATTTATCAAAAAGCTGGAGTCGATACAAAAAATAGTATCCTTAAAAAAGAAGAAAATAATGCAAAAATGAAAGAATTAAAATAGGAGAATTAATATGCCAACTCAAAATGCAATTGCAGAAAGATATAGTTCTCACCAATTAGATAATGAAAATAAAGGAGCTTTAATTGAGAATTATTATTCATTAATAAAATATGTTGCTCAACGTTTGCATCGTATTTTCCCACAGCATATTGATCTTGATATATTAATTCAAGCGGGTGTTATCGGATTTATTCGTGCAGTTGATCATTATGATGTTGACCGCGGTGCAAAATTTACAACATTTGCAACAATTTGCATTAAAGGTGCTATTTTGGAAGAACTTCGCAGCATGGACTGGGCAACAAGATCTGTAAGGCAAAAAGCAAACAAAATTGAAAAAGCGCTGGAATATCTTGAAAAAAAAAATATTACTAATCCTACAGATGAAGACATATCCAAACAAATAGGTATTCCTGTGGCAAAATACTACGATATGCTTTCCGAGGTTAATGCAGCATCTGTTTTATCATTAGATGAAATTGGAATAAAAAAAAATAGTTTTGAGAAATTAAGCTTGTTAGATATCATTAAAAATTTTGATGACCCTGATCCTGAGACAAAAATAATATTTAAAGAACGTCAAAAAATTTTAGGAAAAATGATTGAAAGCCTCTCGGAGAAGGAAAGACTGGTTATTACATTATATTATTTTGAAGAATTAACAATGAAAGAAATCGGTAAGGTTTTGGATATAACAGAATCCAGAATCTCACAATTGCACAACAGTGCCATCATAAAATTGAGAGTTAAATTAAATAAATTCGAAAAAGAAGACAATGACAATATTATACCATTATCTATAAATACAAAATCGCCTGAAAAGCAAAAAATATCATGGCTGCTTTATGGAATATTTTTTTCATTTTTATTTTTTCAATTATTAGGATGCGGACCTAAAAAACAAGTCAAAATTGATAATTCTCCTCGAGATTGGCAGGTCATGGTATTTCCATTAAATTATGTTTCTCCGAATACAGAAATTAGCAATCAAATAGCAAATTTGCTTTCAGAGGAATTGAGTCAAAAATGGAGAAATGTAATTAATTATAAATATTCAACACAAGCTTTATATGCAAACAAAAATAACGGATTAGCTATCCAAAATACTGTTAATGAATTATATATAAACAATGGACTTATAGATCCTATTATGGCTGAATCCTTATTCCCTCCTCAAGTAAAAGCAATAATAATAGTTGATGTTTTTTCATATTCGCATTTCTGGAATGAATATAAAAAAATGATAAAAATAGGATTAAAAGTTAAAATATTTAATATAAAAAATTGCTCTCCTATATGGGAAAATGTTGTTCTGGAAAATTTCAAAGAAGAACAAGGAGGCATAGAGCAGGCAACTAGAGAGGCTATATCTAAAATTGTTAATTTAATTGACTATCAAGAAATTAATGATGCGATTAAACGTAGAAATTCATAGATTAGATTCTCCGCTTCGCTCAGAATAACATGCTCTCTCTGTATGTCATTCTGAGCGAAGCGAAGAATCTCGTTTTTCAATTTCCTTTATCGAGCTAAAATAACGAGGTTATCATGACACCTGAATCTTTTGAAATAAAAAAAATAGAATCAACTTCTCTTCCTTCTTCAAAGACTATCAATACTATGAAAAAAAATGAAATTCAGACTAATAAACAAAAAGAAAAAAAAAGAGAACAAAACAACAAAAAACTTAAAAACATAAAAAAAATATTTGATGAAATATCGGAAGACAAAGAAAATAATGATAGTGATAATAATAATCTTCATATTGATATTTTAGTTTAAAAAAAATAAAGGGAAATTATATGAAACTCATTTCGCTAAAAAATGCCTCACCTGGAATGAAGCTGGCAAGATCAATTTATAATGAAAAATGTGATTTGCTTTTAGCGCAAGGCATGGAATTATCGATTAGATACATCAATCGTCTCATGGATTTAAGCGTATCAATGGTCTATGTGGAAGATGAGAGGCTTAATGATGTTAAGCCCGAAGAACTGATATCAAATAATATTAAAAATATGACTTTGCAAGCATTAACCAAAACTTTTAATAATTTTAAAGATAATTCGAATAATAAAAATTCAAATGCAATATTCAATTTTAACAATATAAATGTTGATTCATTAATAAACCAAATGCTTGATGAGCTTGTTCATCAAAATGAGGTCTCTATTGACCTGGCTGATATCAAAACTCATGATAACTATACTTTCTTACATTCATTAAACGTATGTCTAATGTCAGCGAGCTTGGGAATATTATTGGAATACAATCAGCTGGCTCTCTTTGATCTTGCATTAGGCGCATTATTGCATGATATTGGCAAGATTTTAATACCCGTGAATATTTTAAATAAACCTGGAAAACTTTCCGATGAAGAATTTAATGTTATGAAAACGCATACAAAAAAAGGATTTGATATTCTAAAAAATAATACTCCGCTCAAACCGATTTCATTTTGCATTACATTAATGCACCACGAACGGTTTGACGGGTCAGGATATCCGCAAAATTTAAGCGATAAACAAATACATGAATTTTCAAGAATTGTTGCAATTGCTGATGTTTATGATGCGCTTACTTCAGACAGACCATACCGAACACGACTAATGCCTGAAGAAGCTATTAAAATAATGATAAAAGAGACAGGTAAATATGATCCGAAATTTTTTGAAGTATTTAAAAAACATATAATTTTATACCCGGTTGGTTCTTCGGTACAATTATCAACAGGTGATTATGCTTTTGTTATTGGGCATCATCCAATGTTACCTGAGAAACCTATCATTAGAATAGTAAAACCTAATGATAAAAAAACTGAAGACGTTGATTTAATGGAACACAATGATATTAGTATAATAAAAATTCTTGATCAAAATATTTAGAATGATAAGATTATACTCCCTCTGAGTATAGCTTGAGTATAAATTCGGGTACGGTTTTAAATATATCGCCGATAATCGGGAAGACCAAATGATCTGAATTTGTAATTATAGCTGCTTCAGGATCTTGATTAAATGCTATTATTATGGCTTTCTTATTTATATAATCAAGATGTTGTGGCGCACCGGATACTCCTAGTGTTATAATCAGCTTAGGATTAACCTTAACTCCTGTCTGACCGATTTGGCAGGAAATTGGTAAAAGTTTTAAATCTTGAGTGACTTTTCGAGTAGCACCAATAAAAACCTTTATTATTCCAAGCTCTTCAAGAGTTGCTTTTAATTTTTCGGCAAGAGCAAGTCCTTCATTGTTTTTAATTCCATAACCAACATCTACAATTATTTCAGCGTCTTTTAAACCTGGTATTTTAGCTCTTGAGATATCAGAATATATTTTTTGAATTTGTTTTTCATTAAATGAATTAGCTTCTGCTTTAATTAAATAAACGGAAAAATTTTTATTATCATTTATAGTTTTAAATTCATTTTTAGTTTCTAAATTATTGCTTAGACTTATCAATTTTTGAGCAGATGCTTTATTAATTAAAATACCTTTTAATTTACCATCATAAGTTCTCAATTCAATAACTTTATCAGTAATATTAGTAACATTTTGCCAGAATTCCGGATTATTATCTTTTTGCATTTCACATAAATAAATTCCAAGAGTTTGAATTAAAACTTTGTTTTTATCACCTGAAATAATAGTATGATATTTTCTTTGAGAATTACCAATAAATCTTCCAGCATATTCGGCAATTGTTGCCGGATAAAAAATATTATCAGGAATTTGTAATAAGTAAACTTTATTTATACCATATGTTTTTACTTCTCCCAATAATTCTCTTGTTTCATTTTTACTGAAATCATATCCAATACATATAACTTCAACAGATTTATTTATTTTATTAGCATAATTTATTGATATCTTTAATTTCTCTAAAAGTATGTTTTTTGATTCCGATATATCCGCAATATACACCACTTCTTCCAATGAATACAAAGAAGATATATTCTCATAATTACCGTCAAAAAAAGTTATATTTGTATTGGTTTTTCCTTTTTCTCCGATAATATCCAATGTAATTGCAGCAGCAACTTCTTGCGAAGATTTATTGTCTGTTTTTATGCTTATTTTTGTTAATTCTCTTTCATAAGAGATTAAAGTCTCCATAGTTAAAATTTTTGTATGAACAACTTCTATTCTCTTATTTCGTAATGCAATATAATTTTCTAATGTATAAAATAATTCATGGCATTTATTATCAATTTCAATACAAGATTTTGCCTCACATACAATTGTTTCCATCCCTGTAATTTTTGTATTTAAATTAAATTCATCATTGTTATTAATTTCGACTGAATTTACATCTGAAAAATAATTAAATTTTAGTATTGCAGCTAAAGCCGGCATCAGGCTCTGACTGTTTGATAATGAATTTTGCCCGCAAAGAATCAAATTCGGATTAAGATTATTTTTTATACATTCATTAATGATTTTTGCGGATATAATAGCTTCAGATGGAAATTCTTTAGCCTCAATTCTAATTGCCCGATCAAAACCAGCGGATATTAAGTAGTTGAGCAAATCATCACTTTTTCCCTGACCTATTGTTAAAGCAGTAATTTTAATTGTATTTTTAAATTTATTTTTTAAATTAATTGCTTGAACAGCACATGCAAGATCTGATGGCTCGATAATAATATCAGGTTCAATAATCTTCCCTTCTGATATTCGTGGAATCGGAGCGAGTCTAAATGTCGGACGAATAATACAAAGAATATCTTTTGATTTTGTTATTTCCCGACTATTTTTGTTTTGCTTTATTTTATCTTCATAACAACCTAAATCAGCAATTGCAGTGATTGGCGGAGTATTATAATTTAAAGCAAAATCAAAATATGTTAAAAACATTTTTTCTTTCAAAATTAATGAATCGTGCAACATAGTTAAGGCTTCTTCCAATGAATTTAAAAGTAGTTTTTTATATTTATCATTTCTAGCCAAACTACCTTCAATCCATAAATAATGACGGAATGTACTTTCTTCAACAAGTATTAATCCTCCGATTTCAGCAAGAGGGAAAAATATTGGCTGCAATGAAACATCGCTCCATAAAAAATCACCCATTAAATCAGTTGCGTCTTATAAATATTTTTGAAGCCGTTTTTTTACATCCATTAATTTATTTGCCGCATTCTTTATAACATCCGATTGAAATTCCATTTTCGTATCTTCCAGATTGTATTTCCCATGTGAAATTCTAACTAAATCTTTAAGCACTAAAAATCTCTGTACTTCATTTGTCCCTTCATAAATATTTAGGATTCTTGCATCACGTCTTATTTTTTCAATCAATGATCGCTCGGTTTGTCCCTCAATTGAAAAAAAATCTTCTGCTGAATATAAAATTTTATGCAATAGTTCCGAACAAAAGAATTTAGCAACAGCAGACTCAAGTCTTACAGAATTTGTTGTATGAGAATCCCATAGAGCTATTAGTTCAAAAGATAAAGATTCGGAAATGAGTTTTTGTATGAAAATTTTCCCAAGTTCAGATAAAGTATAATTAGCACTACTAAGAATTGCATTATTAGGATTTTGCAATCCGATTTTAGTTATTTTATCCTTACTCATTGCTGCAATTTTATTCATAATAGCTGTTGCTGAAACAGCAAGACCAGTACGGCCCGAATTGAGCGTCTCAAGAGCTATTACCTGTCCGTGCCCTGAAGTACCGATAATATTTTCGCGTGGAATACGTACCTTATTAAGAGCTATTTCATTAGTACATGAGCCGAGTTGCCCCATTTTCTTTTCATCTTTTCCTACAATCAAGCCTTCTGCATGACGATCGACTATAAATCCTGTTATGCCTTCTTCAATTTTTGCAAATAAAGCAAATTGACCTGCTATTTTTGCATTTGTAATCCACATTTTAGTCCCGCTTGTTTCATAATATTCATAAAAAATTTCATTTTCAGAACCTCGCACTTGTGCAATATCATGAAAATATATTTTTTCATCATTTACTAAAAAATATCTCAATTTATTCGGATCATCGGTTTTATAATCATATTCATCAAAAAAGATTGGAGTTGAAGGTAGTGAATTATTATATTTATAAGTAATTCGCCCATTGCGCCAATAGACTCTTTCTGTTTCAATTAAATAACGAATATCTTTTTTATTTTCTTCATCAAGATAAAAATACCATCTGTTATTTTTGTCAGGATATAATTTTTTAGATTTCAATTTTCCTGTTGTCTTAACACCACCGGAATCAGAACCTGCAGTTGGCTCAGTCAGGCCGAATGCGCTTATTTGTCCGTCTGATAATAGTCTATAAAAAAGTTCATATGCTTTTATACGGCGAGGTATTTCTGTTTGTATTTTCTTGATTTCTTCCTGCATATGAGATAATTTCAAAATCGCATCTTTCAAATGTTTTTCAACTGTATTCAGATCACGATTTTTACCAGCTTGCCCTGCAAAATAAAATGACATAATAAAATTTTTACCTAAATATTTCAAAGCTTGCGTATGTGAAATACGTTCTTCAATTAATTTCCATGATTCTTCAAATTTGTATTTTATTTTACTCGGATCTGGGTGTGCTAAAAGCTGCAACAATTTTTTCAAATTTGTTTCAATATCACCAAAATAATTTATATTTGAAATTACTTGATTTAGCTCTTCTTTTAGTTTTTCCAGATCTTCTTTCTGCCCGATTGTTACCGGAGTTGTCCCAATGCTTGTATTTGCCATAATTGTTATGGCAAGAGCAGGGTCTCCGCTACCTGAAGCAATCCAGCATAAAATATAGTAATGAATTTTTTTCCATCCTTTTCCACCATATTCGATGGGAATTATTGTTGAAAAAAATCCCTTTTCTTTCATTGTTTTAATATCTTCTTCCGGAATTCCATGAATTTTTTCAAGATAGCGCTCATAATTCAAATTATCGGGAAGCGGACGTGATACAATTTCATTAATAGTTTGAGAAATACTTTCCCAATGTGCTGCAAGATCTTTATCATTAAATAAAAAATCTTTGCAAAATACAGGACGGGTAATGTCAATCGGATTTGTAAATACTTGCCCTGAATTATATTTCAAGCCATGTTTTATTAATTCAGAGTATTTTTTTTCCTCTGTTAATTCCAGATTAAAATTATTATTATTAAGAAATTTACTCCCTATTTCAGATGTCTTTGCTGTTTGATTAAAATCATTTTTTATTGCAGATATTGATATTGGAAGGACAGATACCAGATGTTCCAATATTTTAAGTTTCTTTTCTGTAAATGTTTCAAAACAAAAATCATTACAAACGCTTTGAAGGACTGATTTAGCAATATATAATTCAATAAATACTTTACCTAGCATAATTAAAAAATTAACATCATCTTTTATGTCTCCATGAATTATTGCTGAAAATTGTAAATTGAATGTATTTACCTCATCCTCATATTTTCTAATATAATCATTGAAAATAATATTATTTTGAATTTTATTTTTATCTGCATGAAGCTCTTTTGTAAAATAATCTCTATTTTTAAAAATCTCTGTTCCAAGTTCACGTAATAATTTATATTCAGGGCCAATTAGTTGGCGGAAGAAGCTTGAATCGCGGTAATATTTACCTAAAAGATCATCTTCGGAATAACCTATACCGCCAAAAATTTGACCAGCATTATATCCGAAACTCCCCTCACCCGGTCCAAATGCTGAGAGAGCTGTAATCTTAAATAATTTATCTTCCCAACTGCATGAACCCTTATTTTCTTCAAGAGATTTCAATATATAAAGATTAATTTCTATTTCACTTAAATATTTTTTAACTGCACCGAATTTGATTATTCCCTCTTCTCCTTGTGAATCTCGCATTTCACCGGCAAATTGAACTCTAGTCTGTGCATGTTCATAACAGCGTTCCAATAGATATTCTCCGACCCCTTCAACAATTTTTATAATATTAATCCCATCCGGTTCAGTCAATCTGTTTATTTCTTTTATTGAAAGCAAGGATAATTTATTTAGTTTAGACAATGATACCTGATAATTTTCAAAATTAATTTGCGCAAATTTGCATCCTCTAAATCCTATTGTTTTTACATACTCCATTGGAAATTCATTTTTATCTGCAATTAAAATATGTTCGGGTAGAGTCAATAACAACTTGTCTGATATCGAGGATGGGAATAATCCTGTTTTGCCGTTTATAATAATTTTGCCGCTTAAAATTTTAATTTCAATATTATTACACTGAATCGGAATGATTATATCATCAGGGGATACATTACATTTATTCTTTTCATCGAATTGATCATAATAATTAATAATTCTTCTTGCACATATATTTAAAGCAAAAATATATGCTAATGTCGGATCGTATTTTGAAATTAAAGAAATCATTGAATTTTTACAACTAATGATTATGCTTTTAAATAAATCTAATTCAATTCGTGAAAGCTCTTGAGTGTGCTCAAAATTTTGTATACTTTGCATATTGAACACATTGTGTAATTTTTTATCTAACATGGTTTTGTCATAATTTTCTATTTTTGTATTATCCGATTCGATAATTTGATGCTGATGCAATATATCTAGCCATATATTAGATAATTGATCTTTAATCCATAAAAAATTATTTTTTTCAAGATGAGGTTTTAAATCAATGATTTTTTGTTTCCATTCTTTACATAAATTAATAGAATTTTTATCATCAACGCATTTATTTAAAACAAATTCATTGGCTTCATCTACAACTTCTTCAATATAAACAAATAATTTGTTAAGCCATTCTCTGCGTGTATTGTCTATCAGATGAGTATGTGTATTATCCAGAGTGCGCGAAAAATATATATAAGCCAATTTAAAATTATGAATATAATTATTCATGATTGAGTTTGATAGACATATTTCATAATTATCTAATTGTTTTTTATTATATGATTCTTTTACATCCGTATCAATAACCGAAGAATACACTTCATAAATTAAACGATGTGTCCCTGATCGAGTCCAATTGATATTATTTACGCTGTGCCAGCATGTTTCACATTTGATGCAATTTTCATAATCAATTATTATTTTCGGATAACCGCTAAAAGCATTTTTAAAGCTATATACATGTGCCGGACATACATGCCATAAAGAGGAACTCTCAATATCTTTATTATCATTTAATTTTTTCGGCCAATTAAAAATAATATGAGAATTTTGTGACGGTAAATATGTAATTGTAGATAATTTTTTTTCAATTGTATCTGTAATATGAATAGCCCTGTCATCAAGATTACCTGCTTTTCTCACAGCATCTTTATAATGTTCAACAAAATTATTCAAAATTTTATCCGCTGAAACTTTCAAAACAAAAAATCTGAATGCATCATAAATTGCAGTCAACCCGCTTAAAACTATATAAAATAAACCTTCGAGAACATCTATCAAAGTGATTCGATTAGAAAATGCTTGAGCAGCATAAGATATTTTTTTTGTCCATGTAATGCTATTATTTTCATAAAACAAACTAATTACTTTGGCGATTTTTGAATTTAATACTTTCAATTTAAATTTAATATAAAATGGTAATTTATTTAAACCGACTTCCTTATTTTGAATAAATATTTTAATTCTCAAATCAGAATTTTCAGATGAAAATAAAAAACTGAAAATATCCAGAATCGAATCAATAGGTAAAAATTGTCTAAAAGGATTATTTTTACTATTTTTAAAATTTAAGCTGAATTTAAGATTATTGATATCCTTTTTTAAAATATTAATTTTCTTAGATGATAATAAATCTCTAAGTAATCTTGCATGACCTGATAATCTGGTAAATACATTTAATTCGGGAGAATAACTGATAGCAATCCACCCAAGCGGAATATCAATATATGTTTCAAATAAAGTACGTGTTTTTTCAAGATATTCAGGCCAATCCTCAAGAGATTTTGCATTTAATGCATAATGTGTATTAAATAATGGAATTAAATATTCTTCATTCAATTCTTTCTCTGTAAAATCACTGTTTTTCTTTATTATTTTGTCAACCGCCTGGCTAAACATAAATCCCGTGCATGTAGCAGGTCCTGTAAAATTCGGATATGGCAGATCAATTCCAAGTCCCGTTGCAGCACCGCCTATGGCAAGCCCATTATCAACAAGTTTTGGAGATTGTTTAAAACCGCCGCTTCTGATTAACTTAGCACCGTAAGATGTTAAATTTGCACCTTCAATAAAATGCTGAATAAAAGGTAATGACCGATACCATTCAATTAAAATATTGTGCTCACCGTTAAAATATTGTTTTAAATTATCAAGCGATATAATAATACCGAGTGAGACACTGTTTCTATTAGTATAAAGAAAACCTGCTATATTAAGAGGAACCGTATGTCCGCCGATATTTGCATTCCTGAGCAAAATCTCATAAGCAGCACCTTCTTTATCATTTAAGCTAAATCGTTTTTCCAATTCTGTTTTATGTAATTCAAATACAAGTTTTATTCCTTGCATAAATGAAGGATTCAAATGTTTTTCGTATCCTTCTTTTGCGACCAGTTCACTGGCATCACCCTCAGCTAAAAAAACTATATTCGCATAAATTGGTCCACGTTCCGTATTAACACCGATTATTCTCTTATTCCTGCGCAATAATCCGGAAACATGTGTTTCGTTAAAAATTTCCACACCGAATTTTTTAGCAGCATTTGCAAGATATCGATCATATATGGGTCTTAATACAATATAACTATTTTTAAATGTTTTTTGTGAATTATATTCAATGCCGGCAGAAGTAATTCCATCTGTTATAAACATACCTCTTTTTGCAACAACACGTTCATACGGAGCATTATTAATTATTTCTTCACCGAAAATTTTAGGAGAAGCAAGATTTTCAGTAAAATACACACATCCGGACCAATTCTCTGCTCCGGGAAAGACAGCACCTTCAATAACAGCAACCTTTAATCCCTGTTTGGCAACACCAACAGCAGCAGTAATTCCGGCAGGACCAGCACCAATTACAACCACATCAAAATTAGTATTATATGACATATGTTTTTCCTTAATTTATATTTAAATATTAGCATCAATATGTATATGTTGCCAATTTATATCTGTCATATAGTATTTATCTTTATGGTGGCAAATTTATGAATTATTTATCTAAAACATACGGTTTGGATGATGCAAGTAAGACTGTCTATGGAAAATCATTCCCTGCATTATGGCAGGAGTGGCATAAATATGAATATGAATAATTTAAAAATTTTAACATTGAAGGAGAACAAATTACAAATTTTTTATGTAGTTGCTCGATTCATCGAGCGATTTTAAACTTTCCATTCTCTAAACCAATTCTCTTCTTAAAATAGCTTCATTTAAAATTATAATTTTATTTTTTTCCAGCTTAAGACAACCGCATTTTTGAAATTCATTAAGTATTCTGGTTCCCGTTTCTCTTGTTATACCAGCAAAATCAGCCAATTCCTGCCTTGTAAGTTTCAAACTAATTTCAATATTGTTCTTACGTTTCACACCTTTTTCTTCGGAAATATCCAGAAGTACTTTTGCCATTTTTCCATATGCATTTGCAAATCTGAGAACCCCGATTTTTTCATCGGTCTTTCTTATTCTTCTGCTCAACATTGCCAGCATATTCAAAGCTATTTCAGGATGCTTAATAATTAAATTTATAAATTGATCTCTTTGAATTATTATAGTAGTGGTTTTTTCAAGAGCAGTTACAGTAGCTGATCTATGCTGTCCATCTAAAAGTGACATCTCACCAAAAAAATCAAATGGATACATTAGTTTTAAAATATCCTCTTTACCGTTTTTATCGCATATGGATATTTTCACTGCACCTAATTTTAAAATAAAAAGCGCACTGCCTTGATCGTTTTCATGAAATATTATCTCATTTTCTTTATAAGTTTTTTCTGTAACTATCTCAAGAAAAATTTCAAGATCGTGATCTGAAAGTTCTGAAAAAATTTGCACTCTTTTTAGAAACCATTTATTTGTCATGAAATTTTTCATCCTTTCTATATTGCATATCAATATTACAATACCATTTTCTTTATATTTGTCAACTTGAAAATTTCTTTTGGGTGCAAATAAAAGCGTTGGGATACGCTTTACTTTGCTGTCATTCTGAGAGGAGCGAAGAATCTCGTTTTTTCAATTTCCCGTGCTTTAAATTAGCCAAAAAGTTCTTTTTGTCCTATAATATATATATAAGTTAAAAACACATCGGAGAAAAAATTATGAATAAAAAAATATTAGTTATAATTTCATTAACAATAGCAATTTTTGCTTTTAATTGTATTAATAAAAAAGAAAAATCAAATATCAATTCAAAATCCTTAACCGGAAATTATTCATTAGAATATGCATTTAAAGTAAATGACAACAAAGGAATATATATTCAAAAAGGCAATGTAAGTCCATGGAAATTAAATCAAGATGGGGATAATATAACTGTTGAAGATATTGCCAAAGGATATATTAATGATTCAACAATTGTTTTTAATGGCGGTCCATTAAACTTTGGAGCAGGTTATGGTGTAGTAAAATTTAAAGGTGTTATTACGGATTCTACTATAATCGGGACATCAACCGGAACCTATTATGATCCTAAAATCGGTGCAGATAAATTTTCTTCAGCAACTTTTATTCTGCGAAAAATCCATTAAACCTTTTATTATTATCTATACCATAATAAAAAACTTTTCTGGATAATGGGAATATACTTTGTTTATTTGATAAAATCCCCCAATATGCTAAAATTAGTGCTGTATCAGTATAATCAGTTTTATAAATATATGGTTTAATATTGTTTGAAGAGCTTGAATCATGTTGATAATTTCCTAAAAAATTAATACTTCCATCAGGTCTTATTCTTGATAACAACCAGTGAAATCCTCTTTCTAAAATCTTACTGATTTTTTCATTTACAAGATAATTATCCGAATTAAAATTATAAATCATTAAATTTAAAAGAGTACCGGATTGATAATAAATATTATAGCCCTTTTTTTCAAATAAAACGCCGCTATTACCTTGTTTCTCATATAGCAGTATTATTAAATTTTCAGCTTCTTTACTCAATGATATATCATTTGTTAATATTGCTGAATATTTATAACAAAGTGCTGTGGATGAAATAGTAATTGAAGAAAAATTTTCACTTGTTGATACTAAATCGAATATTTCAGTTTGAAATTTTTTTCTTAACCATGTAAAAGAAATAAGCAATCTAGGGATAAGTGAATTTATTTTATTTTGATATTGATTTTCCAATGAACTTCGTTTTAAAAGTAATAAGGAATACATTGATGAAGATATGAATTGCTGTGAATCATACCATGAAGAACTGGAAAAATTACCATCTTTTGATTGGAAAGAAAGTCCATATTCTATTGCTTTAATACCTTTATCTATTAAATCCGTGTCCTTATCAACTATTCCTTTTATTATGTATATATATAAATCTTGTTGAAAAGAAACATTCCAATTAGTGCCTTTCCCTTCTTCGTATAAACTATTATCTCCAATAGATCCGTTTTTTTCGATTTTAATAAATTTATATTTATAAGCAAAAATTTGCTTAACAATAATATTTCTTAATATTTTATCCTCAGAAACATTTACAAATGCATGAAGTTTTTGAGTATATATAAAAAAAATTAATAATATAATTATTTTCAAACCATATTTTTTCATAATTTGTTCCAAATGAGTATATTATGATAAGGTTAGTACATTTTATTTTAGCCGTCAAGAATTAAAATCCTTCTATACTCAGAGGGGTCATAAATAAAAAAATGTTGACAAACCTATTAAATTATTATAAAAAATACTATGAAATCGTTGTTTTTCATTACATTATAATAAAAAGACTAGTAAAAAATGAATTTTAAAATTAAAATATATATTGATGGTGCATCAAGAGGTAATCCCGGACATGCAGCAATTGGTGCTGTTTTTATGGATGAACAAAATAAAATCCTTAATAAATTTCATAAATATCTAGGGATTAGAACTAATAATTTTGCGGAATATTCAGCTTTGGTTTTTGCTTTGGAAGAAGCAAAAAAAATCGGATATAAGAATATCGAAGTCAGGTCAGACAGTGAATTACTGATTAAACAAATAAATGGTGAGTATTCAGTTAAGAGCTTGGATTTAAAGCCATTATATTTGAATGTTAAAAAGTTACTTAATGATTTTAATAATTACAAATTTTTTCATATACCTCGCACATTGAACAAGGTAGCTGATAAATTAGCTAATATAGCGTTAGATTTAAATGGTTCCGGTATAAAAACAGAATCAAATAATCAATTATTTAAAATTAATTATACTGATGTGCAAGAAAGAAAAATTAGAAAACGTATCAAACTTTCCAAAGTTGATTAGATGACCGCTTCATAATTGAAGAGGAAAGTCCGAACTCCATAGGGCAAAATGCTGGATAACATCCAGTCCTGGTGACGGGAAGGAAAGTACCACAGAGAATATACCGCCATGAGCATCGAAAGGTGCTGATGGTAAGGGTGAAAAGGCGGGGTAAAAGCCCACCGCGTAAATGGTGACATTTACGGCATGGCAAACCCCATTTGGAGCAAGACCAAATAGGAAGTCAATAGAGTGGCCCGCTTCATGACTTCGGGTTAGGTCGCTTGAGGATTATGGCAACATACTCCCTAGATGAATGGTCATTACCTCTTTTTAAGAGGACAAAATTCGGCTTATTATCAACTTTGGATTAATTTTATTTTAAATAGAGAGGGAAAAATGCATTATATAATGGTGCTTATTGGAATAGTTTGTGTGATTGGCGGGTTTGCTTTAACCGAACTTTATAAAAAAAGCGGATTAAATATAATTGGCTCTTTTATTATGTTAGGGGGATTAATATTAACATTTTTTGAGCTGCTGAATGCTTTTGTTCCTAATTTTTTTAATAGTTAAATTAGATTCTTCGCTTCGCTCAGAATGATATGCATGGTCAGATGTCAT
>JACRDZ010000050.1 GCA_016212735.1 Candidatus Firestoneibacteriota bacterium
ATATACTTTTTTCAGCAGTAGAAATGCCAGAAAAAGAAAAAATTAAAGAGATTGAAGGAAAATATGCAAGTCTTATCCCTGTAATTTCTGTTAATTCAGCATGGAGATACGATCCGCTTGTACCTGTAATTATTCCTGAAGTGAATGCTTCTCATGCCCCTTTAATAAAATTACAGCAAAAAAAATATCAATGGAAGGGTTTTGTTTCACCCGGTCCTAACTGCACTATAGTAGGTCCTGCAGTATTTGCAGGATGCATTTTAACTAAATTCCCTTTAATAGATAAAATTAAAATCATTTCTATGCAGTCTGCGTCAGGAGCAGGGAGAAAAGCAGTATTAGCTCGTAGAGAGCAGGTTATTCAGGAAGCAGAGCTTATTAAAAAAGAAGGAGTAAAATATACTCCTGAGATTTATCGTGACATATTAAGGAAAAATCCGCCAAATAAGCAGTTTCAGGCAAATGTAATTACTAAGATTGATGGAGAAGAAGAAAAGGTAAAAAAAGAAATAGTCAAATTATTGGGGAATTATGAAAATGACAGGATAATACCTCTTCCTGTATATGTCAGTGCGCGATGCTATCGCACTTCGCAGGAGAGAGGGCATCTTGTAGATATGGAGCTTGAGATAAATGGGAAATGTACAAAAGAACAGATAAAAGAAGGGATTGAGGATTTTAATAAAAATATGCAAAAGAAATTCGGTTCACTGCCGTCTTCTCCTTTAAACGCTATTAAAATAGATGATGATGAATACGGACCTCAGCCACTTTTACGTGTAGGACTGGAAAAGGGCATGGTTACATATATAGGGAAGATTGAAATTGAAGAAAATAAATCTACTACTATTTTAAAAGCTTCAATATTATCAGATAATTTAGGTAAAGGAGCTTCAAGAGGAGCAGTTCATACAGCAGAATATCTTTTAAGCCATGGTTATCTATGATATATTTATACTGATTTAAATAAAGGGATTTGATGGTGAAACAGTTATATCGTTTATTTCTAATTTTATTCATAATAATACATCTCAATATTAATATACATGCATTAGAAAATATTCCGATAGATAGCTGGATATATAAAGATCTGCTTAAACTTGAAGCATGCGGACTTATTGATGAATTAGGGCCGCTTAATCAAAAGCCGTATTCACGCAGGGAAGTTGCTCTTTTTGTATTCAAATTAATCAATAGTAATAATAAGAAATTTAAAAAAAATGAAATAAGCAAAATTATAAGAAAGTTAAATAAAGAGTTTGAATATGAATTAAAATTATTGCAGGGTAGTGCTAAACCAGATTCTGATGTAGAAAAAATTTCCATAAGAGATACAGAATTATTATTTTTAAATACAAAAGATACTACGAATATCTATGAAGAACTTGGAAGTTCGAATCATTATGTAAATTATCCTATAAAAGATGAATTTACAGATAAAGATAACAAAAAAGGAAATAACGTCTGGATTAATACAAATTTATATTTTGATTATTACAATGAAATGGGACTTATGTATAGACCTCTTTTATACTGGAACGAAGATGGAGGGAAAGCTAAAACAGAAAATAATGAATATACAATAAGTTTATCTTATAATAAATTTGATCTGATTATTGGAAAAGAAAAAATATTCTGGGGTCCTGGACAGCATGGGTCACTCCTTTTATCAGATAATGCGCCACCGCGGGATATGCTCCAGATAAAAAACACTTTACCTGTTATACTTCCCTGGATTTTTGATAAATTAGGTCCAATGAAATTATCTGCTTTTTTTTCAAAACTGGATGATGAAAGACTTGTTCCTGATACATATTTTACAGGGATGAAGATAAATTTTATGCCTTTTAAACGGTTTGAATTTGGTTTTTCAAAAACAGTGTTTTCAGGCGGAGATAGAGTTCGTGACGGGGAAAAATATTATAAACCTACTGGTTTGGATTTATTCTTAGACTTGATATCCTTTATTCCCAGAGAATTGAGAGGGAAAGGACACGAAGATTTTTCAACCGATACAAATCAGATAGGCGGCTTTGACCTGCGTATTAAAATACCAGAATTGAATTGTATACTTTATACAGAATATATGCAGGAAGATTATAGATTGAGTTTAAAAGAATATCTTAAAACAGGAGCTGATGATCGTGCATCTTTAGTCGGATTATTCTGGAACCCTCCATTTGATAATTATAAAACTGACGTATCCGCAGAATATGCCACAACAACGGAACCATGGTATAAACATGGAAAATATTCTGATGGATACATTTATAAACATAAAATAATAGGACATCATATGGGCAGTGATGCTGATGATTTGTGGATTTCAATAAACAGATCATTTGATGAGAATATTTCTTTTAAATATTCATTCGATTTTGAAAGACAGGGAATACGAGAGGGTTCAGTAATAACTAAAAAATATCAGCACAGCATTGATATGGATTATATTATTTCTGATAATTTAAGTACAAGCTTGTCTTATGCAGCTATTCGATATGAAAATCCTGATCATAACAAAGACGCATCTATAATTAACAACTTTATGACAGGGATTGGATTATTATACAGATACTAAGGAGATTTAAAATGGGAACAAGTTTAGTTATTACCATAGATGTTGAGGAAGATTCACCAAAATGGCAGCCTGAATATCCATATACTCTGAATAATATAAATGACATTCCTTCTTTACAGGAATTATTTGATAAATATAATATAAAACCGACATATCTTTTAACTCATTCAGTAGCAAGCGATAAAACCTGCATAGATATATTCAAAAAAATACATGATAAAGGCAAATGTGAGATTGGGACTCATCTTCATCCATGGACAAATCCGCCTATAGAGGATAATGAAAGATTAGTTGCAACATTTCCATGTGATTTAAGTGATGAATTATTAAGAGGAAAAATTGGAAGATTATCAGAAGTAATTTATGATTCTTTCGGAATATTT
This sequence comes from Candidatus Firestoneibacteriota bacterium, assembly GCA_016212735.1. The sequence goes on from JACRDZ010000050.1 coordinate 2,962, forward strand.
GCTAAAAGTTACAGAGCAGGACGTTATGGACTGGATTTAAGAACAGTTGATCTCCTTAAAAAATACAGCTATATAGTTGATACAAGTATTACTCCTTATGTTTCATGGAAACGTCGTGATGGAGAACTTTCTTTTATTAATGCACCGGTTACACCATATTTTATTTCCAGAGATGATTTATTAAGAGAAGGGAACAGTTCCATTCTGGAAGTCCCATTAACTATTATCTATGCTAAAAAGAGATTTTATCAGAAACCTTCTCCTATCTGGTTCAGACCATCATATTCAACATATTGGCAGATGAGAAATATTATCGATATTTTAGTAAATGATGGGACACCTGTTTTGAACATGATGTTTCATTCTAATGAAATATCACTTGGGCAGAGTATATTCAGTAAAAATATACGGCAGGTTAAATCATACTGGAAGAAGCTTGATGAAATATTTCATTACATTATCAGACAAAATTTTATTGTTAGTAAAACATTAAGCGAGGTTGCGAATGAATATCATAGATAATAGGAAAATAGCTTATATGTTAAGCAGCTTCCCTTCTATAGCGCAGACATTTGTAATAAGAGAGATATATGAAGTTAAGAAAGAACTTCCAGTTGTTATTGTTTCTCTCACAGGACAAAAAAGAAAAAGTTATCGTATACATGAACAGGCTTTAGGTTTAGTAAAAGAAACTTATTATTTCCCGGGTATTATATCAATTAAATTATGGCAGACAATATTTTCTGTATTCAAAAATTCACATAATACATGGACAAATTTATGGAAAGAAGGAAGAAGAACATATGTCAGATTGGAAAAATCAGGTTATTTAGATAGTATTTTTTTTATTTTGAAAATGTTGTATTATTCGAGAGTTTTACAAAACGAAAATGTATATCATATACATGTGCATTTTGCTGAAAAAGAAACAACGGCTGGATTGGTTCTTGCTGATGCATTAAATATCACATTCAGTTTTACAGCACACGGAAGGGATCTTTTTCTGCAGAATATCTCAACTTTAACTGAAAAGCAGCAGAAAGCAGGATTTATGGTTTTGATTTCTGAATATACAAAAAATTATTTTATTTCTTCGCAAGCCCTAAATATAAAAGCAGATACAGGAAATGTACTGCGTATATATATGGGTATAAATCCTCTTGATTATAATTTTATATCTTTTAAAGAAAGAAAAGAAATGCTGAACACAAACGGTGGAATTCCTTATATTATTACAGTAGGACGCCTGGTTGATGAAAAAGGATATCCTTATATTTTAGGAGCATGTAGAATTTTAAAGGAACAGGGATTAAAGTTTAAATATACAATTGTCGGAAAGGGAAGCAGAAAGAAAATACTACAATTTAAAAAATTATGTCGAGTTTATCATATTGATGATTGTGTTGAAATTCTTGGAGCGCTTACAATGGAAGAAATTTTGCCTTTGTATAATAGAGCTCAGCTTTTTGTTCTGGGTAGTGTTAGAGAGGGGCTTCCTGTAGTTCTAATGGAAGCATTATCATGCGGAATCCCAACAGTTGCAACTAATATTACTGGTATACCGGAATTAATTAAAAACGGTGAAAACGGTATACTTGTGTCTTCTGGAGATGAAAGAGTTCTGGCAGAAGCAATGAAAAAGCTTTTGACAGATGATGTCTTAGCAGAAAAGTTTAGTATTGCCGGACGAAAAACTATTCTTGAAACTTTTGATATAAAAAAAACAGCGAAAGATTTAATCCAGGCTTTTAATACCCAATTAAACAAAATATAATTACAACTCTTGCTCAAGCCTTAAGCTAACCCGACTAATTTTCCTTATAAGTAAAAAAAGTCTTGACAAATTTTACTAACATAGTAAAATAGATACATGATTCAGAGAATTCTTGAACATATATGTTTTAGCTCTCAATTCGGCAGGCAGATGCGTTTTATTGCTGGCCCGCGGCAAACAGGGAAAACTACTCTGGCTAAATCCTTTCTCAATAAATCTGGTTATTCCAGTTTATATTATAATTGGGACGTGCGAGAAATAAGAACACTCTATAGAAAAAACTCTTTTTTTTATATGAACGATGTTTTTAAAATTGAAAATAAAGGACAGCCGGTATGGATTTGCTTTGATGAGATTCATAAGATGCCTAAATGGAAAAATATACTCAAAGCTGCATTTGATTCTGCTGAAGAACGTATTTCTTTTATTATTACAGGAAGCGCCAGGCTTGAGATGTTTAAGAAAGCAGGTGATAGTTTAGCAGGACGTTATTTTTCATTTAGATTATTTCCTTTAACACTTTTTGAACTTACACATAATAAGAAATTTGATACGGTTTCTGTTCCATCGAATGCGATTGATTTTATCGAAACACAAATGTCAAAAACTGTTTGCCATCAAGATACCATGGAAACCCTTTTAAATTACAGCGGTTTTCCAGAACCATTCCTGTTACAAAATAAAATGTTTAATAAAAAATGGCATAATGATTACATTGACAGACTTATACGTGAAGATTTAAGAGATCTGACACATATACAGGAGTTAGAGAATATTGCAGCTTTAATAGCATTTCTTCCCGAACGAATCGGAAGTCCTTTATCTCTGAATTCATTAAGGGAAGATATGGAGGTAAGCCATTCAGCTATTAGAACTTATATTAAATCGCTGGAACTTTGTTATGTAACATTTTTTATAGAACCGTATTCCAAAAGAATATCCCGCTTGGTTAAAAAAGAAAAAAAATGTTATTTATATGATTGGAGTCTTATAAAGAATGATGCAGTACGATTTGAAAATTATTTAGCTGTTGAATTAAAAGTGCTTACTGAATTATGGAATGAAATTGGAGAAAATAAATTTGAATTATTTTTTGTACGAACACGCAATGGAAAAGAAACAGATTTTTTTATAACAAAAGATAAGTCCCCGTGGTTATTGCTTGAGGCAAAACTAAACAACGAAAAAATAGAAAAACATCATTATGCTCATGCATTGGAATTAGGAGACATACCAATTATTCAGCTCATTGCAAAACCTAATATTGCAATTAAAGAAGGAAAATCGTCTTTTTGCATCTCCGCTTCCAGATTTTTCGGATAAATAAATTAATAAAAGTTGATTCCAAAAGATTTCGTACACTTTTTAATTATCGAATAAATAACCCTGAAGCATGTATAAATGAATTAAAAAGATACCAGAAACAGGGTGTTCCATTCGTAATTGAAGGTATTGAAAATAGAGCCATGCAGAATTTTCTTAATAAGCACTGGAAGGAAGAATATGGAGAACTCTGGATTCAGGGCTGGGGACTTCACCCTTCAGAACCATGGATGAAATGGCTGACTCCTCTTGATTCGGATTTAGAAACACCTAAGAGTTTTATTATAACAAATGCTCCTGAAGGACCAACACTTCAACTTCATCTGGTAAAGGAAGTTCAGAAAATTTTAAATCAATTCAATATACAATTCAAATATTTGCACCAGAAAAACAAAGTGATAATTTTAAAAATTAAATTCCCTGATGGTTTAGAAAAACGTCTTGGCATAATTGAAGAATTTTATGGAATAAATACATTTGATGAGGAATTATATAATCAATTACAATTATGGGACATTGTTGTTTCAGAGAAAAAAGCAGGATTAAAACTAAATTTTTGCAATATTAATGATTTAAGTAATAAAATAAAAACTCTTGTTAAATTACCTGAGTGTTTGAAAAACATACAAAATGACAAATATAATGAATTATATGATTGTCATAATCGCGTTTTTTATGGTTCTCAACAAAATTGGGAAAGTAATGCGCAAGATTCTAAAATTGATGATATAAAAAAAATAGAGAAAGATGGGATACAGGCTTTATTTCAGTGGTTAGAGAATGATAAAGAGCCATATTGTGCGATTCTGGGTGATTATGGTATAGGGAAAACTTTTTTATGCAGGATGTTTGCCCATAAACTATCTGAAACAAGAAAACAAAAACCCGAACTGCCATTTCCATTTTATATAGATATGCGGCATATTAATACATTTATTGATAACAGGATACCGACTGTTTCCGAAATGATCGGGATAGTGCTAAAAATGAATGGAATTAATGATATAGAACCCGCGTCCATTGTTGAGTTGATTGGACGCGGTGATATTGTAATTATTTTTGACGGACTTGATGAGAAAACTGTTCATTTAACTACTGCACAGGCAAACATACTAATTGAACAAATACAACTCATTTTACCGGATAAAGAAGTAATTAAGACGCAGGGAGATAAAAATGATAATTTAAACGCGCAAAATACTTATAAGGGGAAACTTTTAATTGCATGCAGAACACATTATTTCCGCGATCTTCGTCAGGAAGAAAATATGCTTACAGGCGGAAGACGTACAGGCGGACGAGCTCTTGATTTTTTGATTTATTATTTAAAACCATTCAATGAAAATCAGATTAAATTATATCTTGAGAAGGTGTTTGAAGATAAAAGAAAAGATGAAGCATGGGAATTAATTAAACGCATTCATAATCTTCTTGACCTTGCTGAAAGACCATATTTATTATCACTTATTACTGAACATCTTGTTGACCTAAAAGAAAAAGCAGATAAAGGACAGATGATTAATGCATCTACTCTTTATGAAGAAATAATATATAAATGGCTGGGCAGGGATCAAGGAAAACATACGGTTCATGAAAGGCATAAACCTATGTTTATGGAAGAAC
>JACRDZ010000046.1 GCA_016212735.1 Candidatus Firestoneibacteriota bacterium
CATCAACAATCTCCTACATATTTCGGTTATATTGTTATTTCGGTTATATTGTTGTTTAACTTGATAGCTTTTGTTTTTTTTAATTAAATTTTTATTCTCATCCTTTTCAAGTATTGCCACTGATAACTGAGGCATTACAATCATTAATACTTTTTCCTTGACATATAATATAAATTTATAATAATATATGCGGCTAATATAAATTAATTTATAAACATTGAAAAAAGGAGATAAACTGTGCCAACTCATAAATCTGCAGAAAAAAGAATGCGTGCTGATAAAAAAAGAAATTTAGTTAATTCATCAACAAAATCAACATTAAAAACTTTGCGTATTAATGTCTTGAAGTCAAAAACAAAAGACGATGCTATTATGAATTTAAAAAAAGCTATATCAAGTATTGATAAAGCTGCTTGTAAAGGTATTATTCATAAGAATAGTGCTGCACGCAAAGTATCTCGTCTTACTAAAAAAGTAAATGCTTTAACAAGCAGCACTACTGCGCAATAATAGTATCAAAACGCTCTTGTGCTAGTTATTCTCTTTCAATTATTTCTTTCACCAGTTTTCTTGACATATTTTTCATTAAACGATCAAGAGCTTCCTCTTCCGACTGTCTTTCAGGATAATAATTATAAGATGCTCTTATATTTTTTTCTTCATATAAAATGGCATCTTTGTTATCTTTTAAACTGACACTAATTATTAAAGTGAGTTTGTATTCTAGAATATTTTTATTTTTATCAACAGCAGCAGGTTGTTTTAGATATTGGGAAATTTCACCGCTTAAGATACTATCCGCACTATCTTTATTTGAGACTTTCAATCTTCCATCCATAATGAATTCTTCAATCAATTTATCTGAAAAAATATTTTCTATTTTATATTGCAGAGTTTTGTTCGAAAACAATATAAGAGAAATAGTTTTAATATTTTCAGGAAGGACTCTTTTTGCTGTATAACCGCATCCTCCTATTACTACTAAAAGGTGAAATATCAACATAATTGAAAAATATTTATTGTATTTTATTTTATCCAAAAAAGTCCTCCTCTTTTTGTAAAAATTATTTTGGTGGAGACGGTGGGAATTGAACCCACGTCCAAGAATATTTCATTATAAGCATACTACATACATATTCCAGATTTTTATTTTTCGTCCTAAACTTTCCCTCTGGACAGGTATTTTAAGACAAAGCCTAAAAAAAAATCACTATATCGTGCAGGCAAACGATATAATTAGTCTGCTTTAGTCGGCGTTCAGTATAGCTTCGCAGACAAAACAGTACTGAACGAAGCAGCAATCTTAGGCTGCTAAAGCTAATTCTTGATTAGCAGTTATATTTTTCCATTTTTTTACGAGATAATGGGTCCTCGGTATGCATCTTGTAATTATTTATTCCTGTCGAGCCCTTTCGTCCCCAATCCTATTTATAACCACGACCTTCCTGAAATATATACCCATCTCTTATTTTCCCATGTCTGCCTGATTTCAAAAGATTTCTGTGTTGATGTATTACCTCAAGAATATGATGTTTTGATTTTTTTTCTTGTTTTTGCCCAAAAAAAGATTCTTTTTTGTTCATGGCTTTTCTCCTTAGTTTTATTTTTCTATAAACAAAACCACAAAAACGTATAAAAAATCAATGCATTTTTTGTGTAAAAGGCAAAGAGTCCAGCAAGCTGAATAACTTTTTTAACATTATACTATCAGGTGTTAATTTAGATAATGGTGTTCCCTCCTTATCATATTTAGTAACCAGTTCATCTTCAGGCAATTCTCCTAAAAAATATAAATTTTGTTTTGTAATTTCATTTTTATATTCAACAGGTAACTCACCATTTACTCTGTTTACTATAAAAGCATGTTTTTCGATATTCAGGTCCAATTCCTTAATCAGTTTTTTTATTCTTATTGCTGCTTGAAGTCCTCTAACAGAAAAATCACTTATAATAAAAAGAATATCGACATTTTGTGTTGTATGTCTGCTTAAGTGTTCCATTCCAGCTTCATTGTCAATTGCAATAAATTGATAGTTTTTACTTAACTGATCAATTGCTCTTCGTATTAAATGATTTGCTGCGCAATAGCAGCCAGGCCCTTCAGGTTGTCCCATTACCAAAAGATCAACCATAGACCCTTCAATTAAAGCTTGATTTATCATCAAATCCAAGTACTCTATTTTTGACATTGTAGGAGTTAAATTATTATTTTCTTCTCGTGATTTTTCTCTTATACTGCCAATTGTATGTTGTACTTTAAGTCCCAGGACTTCATTAAGATTCATATTTGGATCAGCATCAATAGCAAGTATCGGAGTCTTATAATGTTCAATTAAATATCTTATCAGAAGACCGCATATAGTTGTCTTTCCAGTACCTCCTTTTCCAGCTACAGCAATTGTGAAACTCATAAATCTCCTACCCTAATACTTTAACCTGAGACTAAACCTGAAAATTTTAAATAATAATAACATGTATTAAAGAAACTTGTCAAGAATCTTTGGTTTAACATTTTTAGTTTCATCTTGACATATTAGAAATTTAAAACTAGTATTTATTATATGTAAAAATTTATGTTTTATTTATATTATTAACTATATTATATTATATATAAACAGGGGAACATAAATGAGAAAAATGTTTTTATTTCTTTTATTGTTTGCTTTTATTAATATGTTTTCACCTTCAAATGCTTTTTCAGAAAAAATAATTCTTTATTTTCCACCTGATTGGCAGGAACATGCAAATAATGCAAAACAAATAACAGATAATCTTTCTAAAAACAGCGGTCTTAATATTCAGCCTTTAATAGCAAAATCATATCACCAGATATTTGATGCTTTTTCAGAAAAAAATCCTGTTCTGGTCTATATAGGAAGTTTTGTGCAGGCTATTCTATATGAACGCAAGTTATCCTTTCCAATAGCACAAGGAATAAATGGCAGGGAGTTTTATACCAGTGTGATGCTTGTACAGAAACAAGAGAGCAATGATGCGGTTGCAATTGTTAAAAATGCAGGGGTAAATATTGCTTATACAAAGAGTGCATCAAGCGGGGAAAGCGGAGCAAAAGCAGCAAGTTATGGTAAAGCAAATATTGGGGTAATAAGTAATACAGCAGCAGCAAATGCTGTAAAAGTTGGTAAAGCAAAAGCAGCTTTTGTAAAAAATTGGTGGTGGGAAGATAATAAAAATCAATATCCGACTCTGAAAAAACTCGATTATCCTGGAGTCTCGGATAAAAAAAATCCTGATAATATATTAAGTGCTAATATGCATGTAAGCTTTGAAGATATAGGGAAAATTTCTTCTGCACTTAACAAATGCAGAGACTATTTCAAAGTTGATGAATTTCAAAAATTCGATGCTAGATTTTTAACTGATACCCTAACTTTAATGGAAAAAGCTAAAATTGATTTAGTAAATTATAAATGGTAATATAGTATACCTTAATCTTAATTAGAAACTTAATTAAGATGTAGTATTCTTACCTTTGAAACAATGACTTTAAATGGGTTCCTTTCTTAATAAATACTGCTTTTGATTCTCATTAATAGAATAAATCTTTCTTGACATATTTTAATAAATTTTATAATATAAATAGATTATGTTCATAAATTGAACAAATAAAATTCAATGGCGGTAGCCTGTCTTGCAGGCTATTATTATTAAATATAAAGAAATATATCAATTTGCTAATAATCTATATGAGTCGTGTTATTATTTAGGAGAGTTTTTTATGAAATTATATGAGAAAATTAAATCAAAGAAAGCAAAAATAGGTGTGATTGGATTGGGTTATGTTGGATTACCACTTGTAATAGAATTTTGCAGAGCAGGTTTTAATGTAACGGGTTTTGATATTGATGATAAAAAAGTTTCATTACTTAAACAGGGTAAAAGTTATATTAAACATATTGATGCAGCTCGCATATCTAAATGCGGAAATTTATTTTCTCCAACATCTGATTTTTCTCTACTTAAAAAAATAGATTGTATTGTTATCTGTGTACCAACACCTCTGAATGAATATCGTGAACCAGACATATCATATGTTTTTAATACAACAGAAACAATTGCAAAATATTTACAGAAAGGTCAGCTAATAATACTTGAATCTACAACATATCCAGGAACTACTGATGAGGACATGAAAAAAATATTAGAAAAAACAGGTATGATTGCAGGACGTGATTTTCATCTGGCATTTTCTCCTGAAAGAGAAGATCCAAATAATAAGGATTTTTCGACTTCGACGATACCTAAAGTTGTTGGTGGTTACACAGAAAATTGTCTAAAAGTTGCAAAAGCTCTTTATGATACGATTATTGTTAAAACAATCCCCGTTTCATCAACAAAGGTAGCAGAATCCGCAAAATTATTGGAAAATATATATAGAGCTGTAAATATTGCTCTTGTTAATGAGTTGAAAATGTTATTTGATAGAATGGGAATTGATATATGGGAAGTTATAAATGCGTCAAGTACAAAACCTTTTGGGTTTCAGGCATTTTATCCAGGGCCAGGACTTGGAGGACATTGTATACCAATAGACCCATTTTATCTGACATGGAAAGCAAGAGAATTTGATTTCTCTACCAAGTTTATAGAACTCGCTGGTGAAATAAACACTTCAATGCCATATTATGTTGTACAAAAGGCAATAGAGATTCTTAATAATAATAATAAAAGTATAAAAGGAGCAAAAATATTAGTATTAGGTTTATCCTATAAAAAAAATATTGATGATATTCGTGAAAGCCCTTCATTAAAAATATTAGAACTTTTAAAAGAAAAAAATGTGGAAATTGAGTATAATGATCCTTATATCCCTGTATGTAAAGGACATCGTCATTATCCAGACCTCGAATTGAAATCTAATAAACTGACTGAACGGACTATAAAAAAAGCTGATCTTGTAATACTATTAACAGATCATGATATATTTGATTACGGTTTTATAGAAAAACATGCTAAATGTATTTTAGATACTAGAAATGCATTCAGGAAAAATGGTATTAAAAGTACGAAAGTATATAGAGCATAATAAATATGCATTATTTAATCTATTTTTTTAGTGCATTATTAATAAGTATGTTAATTACTTATTCTGTTAACATCTTATTTAGAAAATATAATGTATATGATATCCCCTGCGAACGCAGTTCACATCATATCCCAACTCCCCGCAGCGGAGGACTGGGGATTGTATTATCGTGGTTAATAATTCTGGTATTGTCCGGGAAATTAAATTATATTTATTTCTTTCCAATAATAATTGCAGTTATTGGTTTTATAGATGATTTAAAAAGTTTACCAATTATTGTTCGCTTCTCTATACAGGCAATAATATCTCTGATAGTTATTTTGTTTGGGATATCTTTTGAAAGTATTAATATCCCTATTTTTGGAAATTTTAATTTAGGCATATTAAGCATACCTTTAACTCTTTTATGGTTTGTATCTATAACCAATATATATAACTTCATGGATGGAATCGATGGTCTTGCAGGCGGAGTAGGTTTTATTATAGCAGTGTTTATGACTTATATAGCATGGAAATATGGACAAATAGATATTTTATTATGTTCTATAATCCTGGCAGGAGGCATATTGGGTTTTACTTTTTTTAATTTTCCTCCAGCAAAAATATTTATGGGAGATACAGGGAGTACTTTTTTAGGATTTTTATTTGCGATTTTATCTGTTAAATTATCCAATAATGGTATTAATTTATTAGCAATAATAATATTGTTTGGAGCATTTATTTTTGACACAACTGTAACTCTTATACGAAGAATATTAAAAGGGGAAAAATGGTTTATGTCTCATCGCACACATTTTTACCAGCGTTTACTTAAACTTGGATATTCACATTTTACAGTAACAATAGGAGAATATATAATTACATTAATTTTAGGATTATTAAGTTTGGGGTATTTACAGGTTCATGATAGTTTAAAAATTATTTTTTTATTTTTGTCTTTTTGTTTATTAGCTGGAAATGCATTATGGATCACTTATATGGAGAAGAAAAAAGGGATTCTATA
>JACRDZ010000041.1 GCA_016212735.1 Candidatus Firestoneibacteriota bacterium
CCTAATCTGAAGCGAATTCTCTTTCTAAAACGTTCCGTAGAATTTTCTACTTTTTCTCTTTGATGACGAAATCTGAAATCACCTTTTAATTTTGTTTTTTTAACCCATGATGGTAAAATTTTATCAATATTTTCTTCTGCTGCTATTTTTTCATCATCAATTATATCTTCTTTTAGCTTGAGCAATTCTGCTCGATTAATTATTCCTTTTTCCACCATTTTTTCAATTAAAGCATCAACTTGAGTGCTTCCGCAAAATACTATTTTTGGTATGGTGAATAAGAAAGACATGCAAATTACTGCAATTAAATTTATTTTTTTCATTACTTTTCCTCCGTTAATTTTTACTTTTTATTGATTTTATTCATGAGCACTATTTGAAGGTGAATATTTGATAGTAATTACTCTCATGACACACAAAACAAATACCAATAATGTCAACATACCTATGCAGCAATAATCAATATGCTTAATATCCAATGCTCAATTTTTTCATAGGCTTTAACTGAATCAAATCGTACAAATTCGTTTTTTGCAATTTCCATAATTAACACCTCCTTTCATATTTTAATTTTTCATAAAGTAATATATTTCTTTATTATGAAAAACAAATTACAATTTTGTAAACTTTATGTGAACTATTTAAGCAGCAATTCTCGGTGAGGGAGATTGTATGGGAGTTAGTTTATATTAGTTAAAACTACAGACAAGGTAAAATTTGATATGTTTATTACTCTTGACATTCTTTATAATATAGTGTACTATTGTGCAATAAAATGTAATAAAGTGTATAATATGGTGGCATTATGTTTATGGGAGAATATTACTATAGTTTAGATCCAAAAGGAAGACTTAGTATTCCATCCAGATTCAGGCAGATTTTGGAAGAAAAAAAAGAAAACCGTCTGGTAATCACACGTGGTATGGACAAATGTCTTTTTATATTTCCAGGTTATGAATGGCAGATTTGGGAAAATAAAATTAGGTCTTTACCTGTTACTCAGAGTTCAACGCGTTCATTTGTACGTATTATGTTAGGCGGAGCATGTGAATCTATATTAAATAAACAAGGTAGAATTCTCATCTCTTACAGTCTTAGAAAATATGCGGAGATAGATAAAGAAGTTGTCATTATCGGAATTTCTAATCGGATAGAAATATGGGATAAAAACCATTGGGAACAATATGTGGCAAATTCTGAGAAAAGCCTTGAAAAAATCTCAGAAGATCTGGGGAATTTTGGTTTTTAAAATGATTGGGACATGGCAACATGTAACTTTTATGGGTAGGTGAAACATGTCAATAAAATACCATATCCCTGTGTTCAAAGAATCAGTATTTTCATACCTGCAAGTAGAAAATGCAAAAAAAAACAGTGTTTATGTTGATGCTACTTTGGGAGATGGAGGACATACACAGTGTCTGGCATTATCTTTAAAAGATAAAGGAATTGTAATATCTATAGATAAAGATAAAGAAGCTATAAAACGTGCAAAAAATAGATTAAATGATTTAACTAATATAATTTATGTTAATGACAGTTATGAAAATTTAAAAGAAATATTACTTTCTTTAAATATATCCGTAATTAATGGAATTGTTTTTGATCTTGGGCTTTCTTCTTTTCATCTGGATGGATCCGGCAGAGGTTTCAGTTTTTTGCGCAATGAACCATTAGACATGCGTATGAATGCAGATTCAGAACTTAATGCAGGGAAGCTTGTAAATACTTCATCTATTGATGAATTAGCGGATATAATTTGGAAATATGGAGAAGAAAGATGGAGTAGAAAAATAGCCAGAGAAATAGAAAAAAATCGTAACAAAAAACCTATAGAGGATACAGATCAACTTGTACAAATTATTAAAGAAGCTATTCCTCGTGAATATCATCCACATCACCACCATGTAGCTACTAAGACTTTTCAGGCTTTAAGAATAGCAGTCAATAAAGAATTAGTTGATTTAAAGGAAACTCTAAAAACTGCTGTTGATTTTTTATATCCAGGGGGAAGGATATGTATTATTAGTTTTCAGTCTCTTGAAGATAGAATTGCTAAAGAAACATTTATTGAACTTTCCGGAAAATGTAAATGCCCTCCGAATATGCCGGAATGCGGTTGTAACCAGGTAAAACTGGTTAAGATATTAACAAAAAAGGTTGTAATGCCGAGTAATAAAGAAATAGATGAGAATCCACGTTCAAGAAGTGCTCGACTGAGAGTTGCAGAACGACTTAATCTGGAGCAGGTGAAATGAAACCAATTTATCAAAAGAAATTTGTGCATACTTATGAACTGGAAAGAAAAGCATATAACTTCCAATCAATGTCTTTATTTATTTTAATAGCAGTTTCATGTATAAGTATTGTTTTGCTCTATATATGGCTGAAAGTTAAAAATACAAGTCTTGGATTTGAAATATCTTATCTGGAAAAACATGAAGGAGAATTAAAATTAAAAAATGAGGATTTAAAACTAAAATGTGAAATGCTGCATTCTCTGGACAGAATTGAAAAAATTGCACGTGAACGTCTGGAGATGCAAATCCCTGAAAAAGTAAAGATCATAACTTTACAAGAGGAGAAATAAACTTAACCTTACCCATAAGTATGCAGGGATATAGAAAAAGATAATGAAAAATGCTCAAGGAGTTATATAAACTGTAAAATGGGTACTGTAAAATGAAAAATGTAAAATGAAGGAACATAAATGAAAGGTGATGACATTGCTGAAAGATTGCTTGATTTTGGAGTGCGAATTATTACTCTAGTAAATGCACTACCCATCTTACTGCTAAAGCGCAGAACTGATTTTAAATTTTACATTATTCATTTTACATTTTACAGTTGTTTTTTATGCTTACTGATTAAATAGTTACAAAAGATGTGGGTAAGGATAAGTTTCCGGAGCGGGATATGCAAAAATATAAATATTGGTTAAAAATGATTTCAGGATTTATGGTTCTTATGTTTATTATAATTCTTTGCAGATTGGTGCAATTACAGATTTTACTTGAACCAATAAACCCCACAATATCACAAGTTCTTGATCCAAAAAGAGGCAGAATACTTGATCGCAATTTACAGGAAATGGCAATTACTATTGAAGCAGATTCAATTTATTGTATGAAAGGCATGCCATTCTCGCATGAAAATGCAAGAAAATTATCTAATATACTGGGAAAAGATTATAGACAGTTATACAAAAAAATACGTTCTAATCGCAGTTTTGTTCTCGTGGCACGGAATATTACTTACAAGCAAAAAACATTGGTAGAAAAATTAAATAATCCATTTTTGAAAATTGTAAAAGAAAGTAATGGAAAAAGAGCTTATCCAAAAATGGAACTGGCTGCACATGTAATTGGGTTTACAGGTGTTGATAATAATGGATTAGAGGGAATAGAAAACACTTATGATTCTTTCATGCGCGGGAAACAGGGTAAAATGATAACAGAAAGAGACGCATGGGGAAGAACAATTATTTCTAAAAACCGCAATGTTGTTTCAACTGAAAATGGCGCAGATATTGTTGTAACAATCGATAATGTAATAGAGCATATTGCTGAGCAGGAACTGAAAAAAGTATATTTAGAATATAATGCTAATGGCGGATCAGTAATAGTAATGGACCCGCATACTGGAGAAATTCTTGCAATGGCAAATGTTCCGTCATATAACCCAAATGAATTTAGAAAGTACAAATCTTCAAATTGGCGTAATAGGGCAATTACAGATACTTTTGAGCCAGGGTCTACAATGAAAATATTTACAGCAATTGCTGCTCTTGAAGAAGGTGTTGTAAAACGCGAGGAAGTATTAAATTGTGAAAAAAATAATCTTGTTGTTGAAGGGCATCTGGTTCGTGACAGTAAAGATCATCCTCCCAGACTTACTTTTCAGCAGGTTTTGGAGAAATCCAGCAATATAGGGATTGTCCAGGTTGCGCTGCGATTGGGGAAAACACGAATATATAATTATTTCAGAAAATTTGGTTTTGGAGATACCACAGGAATTGATTTGCAGGGTGAAGTAAAAGGTAAGCTTATTAGTCCTTTAGAATGGTCAGGGACTTCTATAACAGCTATTCCTATAGGTCAGGAAATAGCAGTTAATACTGTTCAACTTGCAAGAGGTATTTCGATTGTTGCTAACGGAGGGTACGAGGTTAAGCCTTATGTAATTAAAGAAATAAGAACACCTCAAGGGAAAGTTATTAAAAAGTTTAATCCTATAGTTGGTAATAAAATAGTTTCTCTTAATACGCTAAAAGAAATAGATACTATTTTAAAAAGTGTAACAGAAGAAGGTTCAGGCAAAAAAAGTAAAATGGATGATTATACTTCAGGAGTTAAAACCGGAACTGCACAAAAATTCATTCAGGGAAAAGGCGGTTATGCTTCTGGAGAAATTGTATTTTCATATGTTGGTTATGCGCCTTCTATTTCACCTAAAATTGCAATTGTTATTGTGCTTGACAGTCCTGAGAAAAAAGGCTGGGCAGAGAGTGTGATTGGTCCTGTATTTAAAAACATTGCACAGCGTACATTACATTATTTAAATGTTCTTCCTGACAGATTTGAAGAACATGAAACAATTGAAAAAAATAAAAATATTAAAATAAATGAACCTGAATTATTAATTGCGCAAAACAATACTGAAAAAATTATGCCTTCAGTTCTTGGAATGAGTATAAGAAGAACTATGGATATATTAAGCAGGTCATATATGGATGTTAAAATTGTTGGAAGCGGAGTAGCTGTTCGACAGGACCCTTCTCCAGGAAGCAGGATAGAAGAAGGCGGGACATGTATAGTCTATTTTGCACAAAAATAAATGAGGACGTATATGGAATATTTTAATGTTATGTGGCTGGAGGATGTTTTAAAGATAAAAACAATCTTTACTAATAATAAATCAGTTCAAATTAAAAATTTATGGATAAACGGTGTTTCAACTGATACCAGAACATTAAAAGAAGGAGAGCTTTTTATTGCTCTTTGTGGTGAAAATTTTGATGGGCATAATTATATTGAGGATGCGCGTTTAAAAGGAGCATGTGGAGCGATAGTAAGAAAGTCAGGATTTAGGATTCATGAGTCAGAAGTCACAAAAAAAAAAGATTTCTTCTTGATAGAAGTAGAAGATACTTTAAAGTCTTTACAGGAAATATCAAAAGCTTATAGAAAAAAATTAAATCTGGTAATGGTTAATATTACAGGCAGTAATGGAAAGACTACTACAAAAGAAATGGTTTATTCTGTTCTTTCTACAATGTTTAAAACTTATAAATCAGAAGGAAATTTTAATAATGAAATAGGTGTTCCTAGAGCGCTTCTATCACTTGATAAAACTTATGACGCTGCAGTGCTTGAGCTTGGGATGACACATAAAGGTGATATTAAGTGTCTGGTTGAATTAACTATACCTCAAGTGCGGGTATTAACAAATATTGGACCAGCTCATCTTGAAAATTTTTCTGGATTAGAAGAAATTGCCCAGGGAAAAGCAGAAATATTTGATTTTTATAAAGAAGGGGATACCGCAGTAATAAATATTGATGATGCATTTGTTAAAAAATTTGGGGATACTTTCCCGGGAGAAAAAATAACATACAGTTTAAAAGAAGATGCAGATGTAGTAGCAAAAGAAATAGAGAATAGCTCTTTTACTTTGCTGATTTATGGTAAAGATAAAATAAGAGTAACTTTGCCTGTTTTTGGCAGGCATAATATTTATAATGCATTATGTGCAGCTTGTGTTGGAGTAAACCGGAAAGTCCCTATAGAAAATATTGCAAAAGCGCTTGGTTCATTTACACCTCCTGAAGGCAGATTGGAATTACATAAATTTAATAATATCTGGATAATAAATGATACTTATAATGCAAATCCAATATCAATGAAAAGCGCATTAGAAAGTTTTAATCAGATAAATCATGGGAAACAAAAAATATTGGTTCTTGGTGATATGCTGGAATTAGGGAAAAAAGAAGTGGATTTCCATGTTGAAATTGGTAAAGAAATTGCTTCTATGAAAATAAACTATTTGTTTACATGCGGGCGTTTAGCCAGATATATTGCAGAAAGTGCAATTATAAACGGGATGTTATCTGAAAATATTTTAATATTTCAAAATTATCTTGAATCTGGAGATAAAATATTTAATATATTGTCAGGTGATGATCTTATTCTCTTAAAAGGTTCTCATAGTATGAAAATGGAGACGATATTTAATTATCTAAAAGAAAAACTTGAGTGAGGATTAGATGTTTTATTATATATACTATTTTTTTTACAGCAAAATATCATTCTTGAGATTATTTAGATATATTACAGTACGATCTGTTTTTGCTTCTATTACAGCTTTTTTAATAAGTTTATTACTTGGTCCTTTTGTAATACGCAAGCTAAAAGAATTAAAAGTAGGGCAGACAATACGTGATGAAGGTCCTGATACACATAAGACTAAATCAGGAACTCCTACTATGGGCGGCATCCTTATTTTATCAGGGATTATCATACCGACCATTTTATGGGCTAATCTTAATAATTCTTTTATTATGCTGTGTTTATTTACTACAATATGGCTGGGGATGATTGGTTTTATTGATGATTATCTTAAACTGACACGTAAAAATCCGGATGGACTGAAAGCAAGATATAAACTGTTGGGGCAGATAATTGCAGGACTTGTTATTGGTTTATATTTATATAATAATCCGCCTGGTATGGGAGAATTGTGGAAATATAATTTTAATGAATCAGAATATGTAAATTTCTTAAATGGCAGTTATATAACCAAAATTACAATACCTTTTTTTAAAGATTTTTTAGTTGATATCGGATGGTATTATATACCATTTGTTGTTTTAGTGATTGTTTCTGCTTCCAATGCTGTTAATCTAACAGATGGATTGGATGGACTGGCAATAGGAGCAGTTATTTTTTCTACATTGAGCTACGCAATTTTTACATACATTATAGGGAACTGGAAGTTTAGCCAATATTTAAATCTTTTATATGTCGAAGGAAGCGGAGAATTAACTGTTTATTGTGCGAGCATTATCGGTGCCGGGTTGGGATTTTTATGGTTTAATAGTTTCCCTGCACAAATGTTTATGGGTGATACTGGTTCTTTGTCGCTTGGAGGAGCTATAGGTCTTATAGCAATACTTATAAAAAAAGAATTACTGCTTCTTTTGGTTGGAGGAGTATTTGTAGTTGAAGCTTTATCAGTAGTTATTCAGGTAATCAGTTTTAAACTCTACAAAAAAAGAGTTTTTTTAATGTCTCCTCTTCATCATCATTTTGAAATGCAGGGACTGGCAGAACCCAAGATAATTGTACGATTCTGGATAATGTCGATAATTTTTACTTTATTAAGTCTTGTAACACTTAAGATACAATAAGAGCCTATCCAGTTATCAATTTTCTACTAAGGAATAAAACATGTTTAAAGAAAAAACATATAGTTTTCCAGATAGAATATTATTAATAGACACTTTTTTTCTTACTATAGCAGGTATTATTATGATTTACAGCTCAAGCGCTATATTAGCTGAGAGAATTTATAATGTAAATTATATATTTTTAGCTAAACAGAGTATTGGTATGATTATCGGTTTTATATCTTTATGGTATTTTTTTAAAATAGACATATATGATCTGAAAAGATTTTCAGTTGTAATTCTTATAACAGGGATTTTATTACTTGTTCTTGTTCTCATCCCTCAGATAGGTAAAAAAGTTAATGGAGCCAGAAGATGGATAAATTTGTATTTCTTTAATATTCAGCCTTCAGAACTTATAAAACTTTGTATTATTATATATCTGGCTGATGTTCTGTCACGCAAGCAAAAAAATATAAATGTTTTTTCAAAAGGAATTCTCCCGATATTATTTATCGTCGGTTTAATATTTATTTTATTAAAACTTGAACCAGATTTTGGCAGAATAATAATAATATCTGCAATTATTTTCATTATGCTTTTAGTTGGAGGGGTTGCTATAAAATATCTATTATCTCTAATATTTATAGCTTCTTGTTTTATGTTTTTATGGTTAAGACATGATCCTTTGCGTTTGGAAAGAGTTCTATCGTTTTTTAATCCAGGTGAAGATCCTCTGGGAGTTGGATATCATCTTGTTCAATCATTAACAGCTTTAAAGATAGGAGGATTTATGGGTGTAGGACTGGGAAACAGCCGTCAGAAATTTTTTTATCTTCCTGAAGCGCATAATGATTTTATTTTCGCGATTATTGGTGAAGAACTGGGATTTATTGGTACGTGTGTAATACTTATACTTTTTGCTGTTTTTATCTGGCGAGGATTTAAAATTGCATTTAAAACTGAGGATTTATATCAGGGACTATTAGCTACAGGGATAACAATAATGATAAGTGTAGAAACAATTATAAATATGGGAGTTGTAATGGGTATAATGCCTACAAAAGGAACACCTCTGCCATTTATTAGTTATGGAGTTTCTTCTCTGATTACTAATATGGCAGCAGTAGGAATTCTTTTAAATGTTTCCAGAAATAATATTTAAAGTAATAAGGATATTACAATGCGAGCAATGATTGTGTGCGGAGGAACAGGCGGGCATATATATCCCGGGATTGCTCTGGCAAGAGCATTAAAAAACAGGGAAGATTCAAATCAAATTATTTTTGTTGGCAGGAAAGATAGTTTGGAAGAAAGGATTTTTTTAAAAGAAGGATGGGAATACAAAACAATTTGCAGCTCTGGCATGCCAAGAAATTTTTCATTTACATGGATACCTTTTATTATAAAAACACTTATCGGAATTTTTCAGTCAAATTTTATAGTATTGGGATTTAAACCGGATATTATTATAGGAACAGGAGCATATTTATCTTTCCCAATATTATTTACAGGAAAATTATTTGGAATTCCTGAGTTAATTCTGGAACCGAATGTTTATCCCGGTTTAACAACCAGAATTTTAGCTGGATTTGCAGATAGAATTGCTATTGCATTTGAAGATACAAAAAACTATTTAACAAAATGTAAAGATAAATGCCTTTTAACAGGGAATCCTGTGCGCTCTCTTATTGCTTTGAGAAAAAGGGAAGAAGCAGAAATTGCTTTTAATTTATATGAACGAAAAAAAACCGTACTTATTTTTGGCGGTAGTCAGGGAGCATCATGCATAAATCAATCATGTATTGATATGAAAGACTATATCGAGCCATTAAAAGATAAAGTGCAATTTATTTTTATTACAGGAGATGACGATTTTAAAAAAGTTTCTGAAAACTATGAAAAAAGTAATGTAAAAGTTATTGTTGCTCCATTTATATATAATATGGAAGATGCATTTGCTCTGGCAGATATGGTTGTATGCCGTGCAGGAGCGACTACTCTGGCAGAAATTACAACAAGAGGAATACCTGCAGTTCTTATTCCGTATCCTTATGCAACTGATAATCATCAGATGAAGAATGCACAATATTTAGAACAAAACGGAGCAGCAAAAATTATTCTTGATAGAGAATTAACGGGTTATAAACTGGCAGAAGCAATTAAAGAGTTATTGCTTAATGACAGGAAACTTAATGAAATGCATGAAGCAAGCAAAAAAATAGGCCGGCCTGACGCTCTGGAAAATATTATTAAGATTGTAAATGAATTAGCAGATTAATATGAGGTCTCAATTATGTTTAATAAAATTAACAAAATTCATCTGGTTGGTATTGGCGGTTCTGGTATGTGCGGTATTGCTGAAGTGCTCCTCAATCTTGGTTATCATGTTACTGGTTCTGATATAAAAAAAACATCTGTAACAGAAAGGTTGGTAACATTAGGTGCAGTAATAAATTATGAACATAAAGAAGAAAATGTACTTAGTTCGGATGTTGTTGTTGTATCAACAGCAATTAATTATGAGAATCCTGAGATAAAAGAAGCAAAAGAGAAAAAGATTCCGATTATTCCGCGTGCAGAGATGCTGGCAGAATTGATAAGAATGAAATATGCAATTACAATAGCAGGCTCGCATGGCAAAACAACAACAACTTCGCTAATGGCCAATATTCTGGCTTATGCGAATATGGATCCAATGGTAGTAAACGGCGGTATTTTAAATAGTCTCAATTCAAGCGTAAGGATGGGGAATGGGGAACTTGTTGTTGTTGAAGCAGATGAAAGTGACGGTTCTTTTCTTCTTCTTTCTCCAACACTCACCATTGTAACTAATATTGATAAAGAGCATCTTGATTTTTATAAAACAATGGATGCGCTTCGTGAGGCATATGTAAAATTTATTAATAAAATTCCATTTTATGGATGTTCTGCTCTTTGTCTTGATGATGAAAATGTTCAAAGCATTATTCCGCAGGTTAAAAGAAAATATTTTACATATGGGCTTAAAACGCAGGCAGATATTAGAGCTTCAAATATTCAATCAAAAGGGATGAGATCAGAGTATGAAGTAATAGCATTTGGAAATAATATGGGTAAAGTAACACTTAATATCCCGGGTATACATAATGTCTGCAATTCATTAGCATGCTTTGGAATTGGGCTGGAACTCAATGTTGATCCCGAAAACATTAAACAGGGATTGGCAAATTTTAGTGGAGTACGAAGGCGTTTTCAGATAAAAGGTGAAATAAATGGAATAATGATAGTGGACGACTATGGTCATCATCCAACAGAAATTAAGGCTACATTAAATGTTGGCAGCGGATTTGGCCGCAGGCTAATAGTTATTTTTCAACCGCACCGCTATTCGCGCACAAAATTACTCCTCGATGAATTTGCCAAGTGTTTTGATTTGGCGGATGAGGTGGTGATTACCGATATCTATCCAGCAAGCGAACAGCCGATCGAGGGAATTACCGGGGAACGTTTAAAAGATAAAATAAAAGAACATTCTCCTGATAAGCAGGTAGTGTTTGTGCCCCGGACGGATATAGTTAATTATGCGGCTGCGGCTGTAAAGGCAGGGGACCTTATTATTACTCTGGGGGCAGGAGATATTACAAAAATTTGCGATGAATTGGCTTAAAAGATATCCCGATCCTATTTCAACGGAATTTTTTTTAAAAAATAATTTTTTAAAATACGGCGAACTTAAATGAACTATTGCTTTTTGTATTTTTTTATCTCCGGCTAAAATATTGCTCCCCGCCCCTAAGATTAAAAAAGGTATTTTGTGCTTTTTCAATAATTTAAGCAGCAGCTTTAAATCGCCAATATCA
>JACRDZ010000043.1 GCA_016212735.1 Candidatus Firestoneibacteriota bacterium
AGGCTCGATAAATCGAGCAACTACAAAAACTTAATGTAGTTGCTCGATTCATCGAGCTAAATTATGAACTTTGAAATTCCTATACTTTAAATTAAAAACATTAACTTCTGACCACAAACAGATAAATGAAATAAAAAGATATATATATTATAAATTAAAAGATGAGATAAAGAAGAAAAAGGATGCTTTTGAAAAGAATTAGTTGTGGCAAAATGATTTTACTCTATACTTTTACTTGTGCGGTTCGATTATTTCAACATTAAGCATACAGCCGAACGCAGTATGAAAAATTCACCGCTGTCCTGATTATTTACTAATGCAAAATTTCCAAGAAAACTAAAAATCAAGAAATGAATCAGCAAATAAAATTTCACCTTTAAACATACGTATAGTTTTATCGACATGCTCAGGTTTAAATACGCTTTTTAAATCTTCACCTTTTACTACCCGCATGAATTCTTCATCCATAGGATCAATAATTGCTCCGCTTAATCCCGCATCACGAAGCATTGTCCAGTACACTGATGTAAGAAGAGGTTTCATAAAAGAAGGACACATGCTAACTATATTGCTCAGTCCAAGAATTGACTTCATAGGAGGTTCATTTAATGAACTTAAAATTATAATTGATTCAATTACTTTCATTGCCTGATCCTGATTTCCTTTAACTGTCATAGCTAAAGGATCAAATACTATTTTTTCGAGAGAGACTCCTAATTCCGAAGCTTTTGTAATAATGTCTACTGCAATTGCAGCTCTGGCATTTGCATCCGCAGGTAAACCTGATCCGGCAAGTGTAAGCCCGATTATATAACAATTATGTTTTGCAGCCAGTGGCATAAAATTATTTAATCTTTCTTTTTCTCCAGAACAAGAATTTATAAGAGGCAAGCCCCAGTCATTTTTATGAGCTTGTAAACCTATATCCATTGCTAGAGGATTGGTTGTGTCCAGACATAATGGCACATGGCATACTTCCTGAACTGTTTCAACAATCCACGGTAATACATCAATATCATCTGAGCATGGTCCTACATTCATATCAAGCATATTAGCGCCATATTCAATCTGTTTAACAGCTATTTCCTGAATTGGTCCTTTTTCTCTTTTTTTCATTGCATTCCCAAACTTTACAGTACGAACATTAACACGTTCACCAATAAGAATTTTGTTCAATTTGCTTAAATCCATATATCTTTCCTCCTGCTTTTTTACATTACTTTAATTTGCTTGATGAAATATACAGAAAAACAGAATAAAAGTCAAAGGTTTTTTTTAATCTGTTACTTCAATTTGAAAAGGGTTATCCACTTTAATCTCTGGCCCATTATATTCTTCAATCCAGCCGTAAGTAACAACATTTTTGTTTATATAATATTTTAAAGGATCAATCCCTTCAGAATAAAATAAAGAGAGATTATTTTTATAAATTAAAATAGTGAAATCAGTTTTATAATTTTTATCAAAATTAAGAAGTATTACTTTTGTCCCTTCATAAACTTCAATAACTTTCCCTTTAACAGTACATAATTTACCAATATATTTGTCTGCTTCAGTATGATCTATTGGTAATAATGTTTCATTGTTCCATAAACCTTTTTTATTATTTCTGGCAAATTTTTGCCCTGAAATAAATTCCTTAAAATGTTTTACATTTGGAGGGAATGTATAGACTAAAGCGTATCCTCTTCTAACCAATTCAATATTTACCATTATGTTGTCTGCATAAACATAAGCTAATGTTCTGCCATAAATATCATTTTTTACAGAATCATATTGCATTTCTATTTTTTTATTGTTTAAAAGATTTTGATTTACATTTAGAGCTTCTTCTGCATATTTCTTCTGTTCATTAATAGATAATTCAGGAGTATCCATCCCAATATATCTTATTTTACGTCCATCATTTAATAATATTGTATCACCATCAATAACGTTTTTTATATTAGTTATTTCATAAGAGTTAGTACGAGATAAATTATTCGGACTTGTAGATGGAGAACATCCATAAGAAGTGAAAAAACATATAAAAGATACTAACGCTAAAATCATTCGCATCTTTAACATAAAATACCTTAAGAGCCTATCCTAAATAGGACAAACAACATTTTCTCTTTTTATAATTGTTTTAGTAGGACAGACATCTATACATTTTCCACAATTATTACATTTTGGATAGTTTATATTAGCAAGAAAATTTTCTACTTCTATTGCCTGCTCAGGACAGACTTTAACACATCTCAAACATGCAATACAGCCTGTTTGACATATTTTTCTAACAATAATACCTTTATCATTTGAGTGACATAAAATATTAACAGTATTATTTTTAAGAACGAGAGTTAAAACATTCTTCGGACAGGTTTTAACACATTTTCCGCATCCAGTGCAATTTTCATTAATTTCAGGAAGTCCGTTATTATTTATATGGATTGCATCAAAAGGACATACTAAAGTACAATCCCCATAACCCAGACATCCATATTTGCAGGCTTTACTTCCTCCCGCAACTATATTAGCTCCGCTGCATGTAGATATACCATCGTATATAAAATTATTTAATGCTTGCTTATGTCCTCCAGAACAAATAAGTATACATGTTTTTGGAGCATTGCATGCAACAGTTTCAATCCCCATAATTTGAGCAATCTTTTTTGCTGTATTTTCTCCTCCAGGGACACATAATGAAGGTGATGATGTTTCACCAATTACCAGTTTTTCAGCATAATTAGCACATCCTGCAAATCCGCATGCACCACAATTTACATTTGGAAGTGCTTCAATTATTTTTTCTACACGCGGATCAATTGTTACAGAAAATTTATAACTAACATATGTAAGTCCAGCTCCAAATATAAAACCTAAACTTCCTAATACTGCTGTTGAAGTAAAAACTATATCCATAAATATATCCTTTTATTCTCCTTAGGCTCTTATTGAATTATTAATCCAGCAAAACCTATAAAACCCATAGCCATTATTCCTGATGTAATAAAAGCAATAGGTATTCCCTGAAAAGGTTTTGGTATTTTCGAAAAATGGAAACGATATCTAATACATGACATTAAAATAAGAGCCAGAGTAAAACCAACTCCTCCTGCAAAACCATGTACCATAGATTCTATAAAACTATAATTTTTATCAGAATTAAGTAATGCAACACCAAGTACAGTACAATTGGTTGTAATAAGAGGAAGATATATACCTAATGCTTTATAAAGAATTGGACTTGTTTTTAAAATAACAGGTTCGATCATTTGCACAAGTGTTGCTATTACAAGAATAAAAGTCATAGTACGTAAAAATTCTATTTTAAATAATTTAAGTACATATATTTCTATAATAAAGCTTACTCCTGAAGCTAATGTCATAACAAAGATTACAGCCAAACCCATACCAATTGCAGAATCTGTATCTTTGGATACGCCAAGAAAAGGACATATTCCTAGAAATCTTGTTAAAACAAAATTATTAACTAAAATGGCCCCAATTATAATTACTATTAATCTTCCTATATCCATAAAAAACCTCCATAAATTAGTTATCGGTGATTACTGTTCATTGTCGACTTCTCTTTCTTATATCCAGCCAGTTAAAAAAAGCAAGCAATAATCCCAGTGTAAAAAAACCTCCTGGTGGAAGTAGAAATATAGATACTGGTTCATAATCTTTTATTATTGGATAACCGAAAAGTTGATTTGCCCCAATAATTTCACGGCAAAAACTTATAATAAAAATTGCCATAAAATAACCCATACCAATACCAATTGCGTCATATATTGAATCCATTACAGTATTTTTATATGCAAAAGCTTCTGCGCGTGCTAACATAATACAATTAACAACAATCAATGGTATAAAAATGCCCATTCTTATATAAATTTCTTCTGTATATGCATGCATAAGTAATTCAACAATTGTAACAAAACCTGCAATAATAACAATAAAAGCTGGTATACGGACTTTTTGTGGTATATATTTTCTTAGTAATGCAACAAGAATATTTGAACCTAATAAAACAAATATAACAGCCAATCCCATCATTATCCCATTTTCTAATGAAACAGTTACTGCAAGAGTAGAACACATTCCTAATACTAATCTAAAGATAGGATTATCTTTAAACATTCCTCCTAAAATAATTTCTTTTTTACTCATTTTTTCTCCTGCTTTTTTATAAATATTCACTTGCTTCAGTTATATTTACACCTTTATTTTGCCAGTTTTTAATAACTCCTTCATTAGGTACATGTACATTCTCCAATAGCTTTTTATTTATTTCTTTTAAGATACGTTCTCCAACTCCCTTTATTGTTTTAACTACAGCACGAGAACTTATTGTTGCACCTGTAACAGCTTCAACTGCTTCCTGGTTTTCATCAGTTTTTTTCTTAACAAGAAGCAATGATTGTATTTTTAATCCATCAAATTGTTTCTGAAACCAGGGTAATTTATTTTTTACAGACTCAGTATTTGAATTAGAAAAAATTTCCCAGATATAGGTCTCTTTTTTAACTTCAACTATTCTTGCACCAAGTCCAGGTGTTTCTGTGTGACTGAGAATTCTTATGCCTTTTATATATCCAGACGGAGTTATACCTGCTACAATAAAAATAGGGCCTCCATATCCGTTAGCTTTAACATTATAAACAAAACCAATAATTGTATTATTTTTATCTCTTATAATATTAACAGTATCTTTTGTAAGCTTTATCATTTCAAAAAATTTACCATCTGGAAAAAGCTCATTAATAGCATTTTTGTTTTTTTCAAATTCAATTTTTGATATAACTGGTTTGGTCATTTTATAAACAGGGACTAAAAGAAGAACTGTAATAGAAGTCAATAGAAATAGTATTAAACTATATTTTAATAGGTCTTTTACAAAATTTGTCATTTTTGTACTCCAAATTTATCTGGTGTAATATATTTATCTATTAATGGAGTAAATGCATTCATAATTAATATTGCAAAAGATGTACCTTCTGGATATGTACCATAAATTCTAATAACGCCAGTAATAACTCCGCATCCAATACCAAAAATTATTCTTCCCCTTCGTGTCATAGGAGACGTAACAGGATCTGTTGCCATAAAAAATGCACCCAGAATAATTCCTCCTGCAAAGAGATGGAATAATACAGGTCCGCTGAAAAATATTTTGTTCCCGAATATCCATATAAATATGCTAAAACTTCCGAGATACGAAACAGGCACACGCCAATCAATATAATCCATATATATTAAGAATAAACCGCCAAGAATAAGAAGTAATGCAGAAGTTTCGCCAATACAGCCGTTAACTTTTCCAAAAAACAAATCTTTAATTATTTCTGATTTCATTAATTTATCTCTTAAAAATAATATTTCAGGCGAAGCATCAGCTGATGCAGCCTGTTTTATTATACTTAAAGGTGTAGCATTAGTTATTGCATCAATACTGTCTAAAGGAACTATCCATTTAGTAGTCATATATACAGGCCAGGATAATAAAAGGAATACCCTCCCAACTAAAGCAGGATTGAAAGGATTATGTCCAAGACCGCCATAAACCTGTTTTGCAATAGCAATTGCTACAATTGAACCAATAATAGGGATCCATATCGGAACATCAGGAGGTAAATTATATGCCAGTAGAAGACCTGTTAATATTGCGCTTCCGTCAAGTATTGTAATCTTTTGATTCATAAGCTTCTGAACTAGTGCTTCAGTTGCAACAGCAAAAACAATGCCTGCAATAATAAGAAAGAGTGAATTCCATCCGAAGAAATATATTCCAGCAATTCCGGATGGTAAAAGAGCGGCAATAACTGTATACATTATCGCTTTTGTTTTTGCTGCATCTTTAATATGAGGTGAAGAAGAAAGAATAAATTGATTTTCCATTTATATGAAAAATCCTCCTTACTTTTTTTGTTTTGCTAATACTTCTAATTTTGCCTGACGAATATAATGCACCATATAACGATTAGAGGGACATATATAAGAACAACATCCGCATTCAATACAATCCATTGGTGAAAATTTCATAATATCATCATAATAATTAAATTCGGATATGTCAACTAAGGTATAAGGTGATAATCCCATTGGACAAACCTCAACACAGCGTCCGCAGCGAATACATTCACTGACATTTGTTATCCCCACATCATTTTTAGGAAAAATAACAATTCCAGAAGTGCCTTTTAATACTGGTATTTGTAATGAAAATTGTGCAAATCCCATCATAGGACCGCCTATAATAATTTTACCAATATCTGATTTTAAACCTCCGCAGAAGTTAATTATATGCTCAACAGATGTCCCAATACGAACAAGAAGATTTTTTGGTTCACTAATACCTTCTCCTGTAACTGTAACAACCCGATCTATAACAGGTTTCCCATTCATAACAGCATTGTATACCGCATTGACAGTTCCGACATTATTAACAACAACACCCACATCCATAGGTAATCCGCCTGATGGAACTTCCTTGCCAGTAATAGCTTTAATTAAATGCTTTTCAGATCCTTGAGGATATTTTATCTTCAGAGGAACAATCTCAAGTCCTAAAGTATTTTTCCCTGCAATTTTAAGACATTCAATAGCATCCTGTTTATTTATTTCAACTCCAACGAAAACTTTTTTTATTCCAGTTGCATACATTAATATTTCTATACCTGTAATAATTTCTTTTGTAAATTCCAGCATTAGTCTGTGATCGCAGGTCAGATAAGGTTCACATTCAGCGCCGTTTATTATAAGTGTATCTATTATTTTTGATTTTGGAGGTAATAACTTTACATGTGTAGGAAAAGCTGCTCCGCCCTGCCCTACTATTCCGGCATCTTTAATTATTGATATTATTTCAGAAGGATTCAATTTATAATATCCTGTTCTGGGTTTAATAGTATCAATCAAAGTATCATTTCCGTCTGATTCTATAATGCAGGAAATTATCTCTTTCCCTGTTGGTGAGAATTTAGGTAAAATTTCAATGACTTTTCCAGAAATACTTGCATGTACTGGTGCAGTTATAAAACCTTCAGCTTCACCTATTTTCTGCCCTGTATATACAATATCTCCAGGTTTAACCAGAGATTTACAAATAATACCTGTATGCTGCTGTAATGGGATGACTACCTGTGAAGGTAAACTGCATTTTTCAATGCTTTTATTTTTAGTTAGTTCTTTTTTATATTCTGGATGTATTCCACGGTTAAAAGTTTTAATGTCCATGCTAATTATTTTATTCCTCGGCGTAATCGAGCTAAATCCCATGAATATTCATATAAATGGAGACCTTTGCTTGAAGCAATTATTTCTCCGTCTTCAACTCCAATTTCACCTGCCATATATTCTTTCATAAGCTGTAATCCTGCAAGATTTGCTGGAAAACCTCCCCATAAATCCCATGAACGGAAGTAAATTATAAAATGTAACTTTCCATATCTTATACGAGTATCTATTAAACGTAAACAAGGAGGATCAGAAAGATCAATATCCTTTGGCTGCCCAATTTCCATAATTGCCTGATTTGTGCCAGAACCCTGTTCTTTATACATTTTTATTACTTTATTCATTGATAAAGATATACGTTCCCCATAGGTATATTGTTCATTTTCCATTTTTACGTCTGTCATCAAATATGGGAGATAATCTTCAACATAATCCATTGAAACAGGTGCAGGGATTCCGAGATGAGCAGGTATTTCAGGTATTAAAGGTCTTGTCCCAGGATGTTTTATATGAATGGTTATATAATCAAATTCTCTTCGTTTCTGTCCGGCGAAACTGCCTCTTTCAACAGTATATTCTACTCCTTTATCCAATATTCTTGCTATAGCCTGAAACCATGCATCTGGCAAATCACGAGCTTCAATAAATTCTGGATTCACTTTAGCACTCCGTTATTATTTAATATTCCTATACATAAAAATAGACGGACTAAACCGTCTAACGTATTCTGATTTATCCTGTTTATAAATATAAATTAGGCTCGATAAATCGAGCAACTACACTGATGAACATGTAGTTGCCTCATTTATGAGGCGTTATTACCAAACTTTCAAATTCCTATACTTTAAATTAATATAACATTTTTTTTTATAAATGTAAACTGAAATTTGATTCAGATGGAAAACATTTCAGATTAGAAAGTAATACTAACTTATTTCTCTTCCCAGATAACATCAAGAACTGTTCCTGTGGTAGGCTCAACTTTAATTTCTACTCTATGAGGCGAAGAACCATTTTTATCAAATATAAGCACATGCCATATTTCTTTTATCGTTATATTACATGTATTTATTTAACAATATTTTTCGCAAACCAACTTCGGAGCAGTATAATATAACCATACTTCCCATATTTTATTTATCATTAATACAGTCTTGCTTGCTTTAGGATACT
>JACRDZ010000044.1 GCA_016212735.1 Candidatus Firestoneibacteriota bacterium
ATTTGAATATTTTTATTTAGTTCTTTTACCTTTAGCGAAGTGATGTTTGATTCGATGATTATCAGTCAGAAAAAGGATAAAGTACTTTATTATGAGATTAAAAGATGATCAGATAAAACATATAAAAAACACAATAGAAACTCTTGATAAAAATGCAAAAATTTATCTTTTTGGGTCGCGTGTCGATGATTACAAAAAAGGTGGAGATATTGATTTATTAATAATGTCTTAAAATTCAAGAAGCCATTTCCATAATGGGATAAAATTTATTACTTTTTCATCAATCTTTTTTTGTTCATAATAATCCCATGTTAATATTATCATATTGTTGCATTTTAATTCTTCACTGGCTTCTACAAGTGCTTTTATTTCTCTTTCTTTTGTCGAAGTTTCATTTACTTGATACACAACTTGAATTAATGCTTTTGTTTCAATATTTTGTCTGGTGATAAAATCGACTTCTTTATTATTTCTTGTTTTATAGTAAAACAGATCGTGGTTTGGTTTGAACCCTTTTTTTATTAATTCTGTAAAGACAAAATTCTCCATTAATTTACCACTATTATTTGAGAATTGAATTGCTTTTACTGTAATATAGCCGTTATCAACTATATATATTTTTTTAGGAGAACTGATACGTTCATGAGTTTTGTGTGAATAACGATTAAGAATAAATGCAAGATATGCTTCTTCCAGATAACATAAATATTTTTCGAGTGTAACCACACTGTTAAATCCAAGTCTATTACATAATTTTCTGAAACTTAGTTCTGATGCAAAATTATTTAAAATATATATTTCAAGATCATAAATTTTTTGTGGAAACCGTATTTTATAGCGATTGACTATATCTTTAAATAATATTGAATCTAATAAAGTATCAAGATATCCTTTTGGATTAATGTATTTGACTACTAATTCCGGGAAACCGCCATTAATAATAAAGGATTCTAAATAATTTAATAATTTCCCTTTAATCTCTGGTAAGTTTAATTCATCCATGCTAAAACTAAATTGTCTGGCAGCTAAAAATTCCTTAAAATTAAAGGGCAATATTTCTATTGGAATATGACGACCAGTTAAATATGTTGACAACTCTTTACTTAAAAGTTTCGCATTTGATCCCGTAAGTAATATATTGTATCCTTGTCGATGTAATCTATTTATAAATAATTCCCAATTAGGAATATTTTGAATTTCATCAAATAATAGATATTTGGTTTCGCCATAAACAGTAAATATTTCTTTAAGAAGTTCATCATAATTATCTATTTTAACCAAATTTTCATCGTCAAAATTTATGTAAGCGAATTCTTTATCCTTAAAGAGTAATAGAGAAAAAGTTGATTTACCGGCACGACGAGGGCCAGTAATTACTTTTATTAAATCATTATTAACCAAATTTTCCCTATTATTAATTTTTTCTCGAGGAATGTAATTTTGTGCTAATAATTTATTTTTTTCATTTTTTTGTTTTAATATAATATCTTTTATCATGGTTTTTATATACTGGACAAAATTAATGTTTTTTGTTCACTATGAATAATATAATATACAAAATCTTGATTGTCAAGTTAATAAAAATAGGTACTGCAATTCAGACAGTAGACTTCAGACTATAGACATTAGACTTGAAGCTAAAAACTCAAATTATAAACTTTACAAATTATTAGCTATTTCCTTTAGATTGTCCAGTGTCTGAATTTCAGAAATAGGTAAACCATTACCGAAAGTATAATTATTTTATGTTTTATTTAAATCATTTCAAAGAAAGTATAAAGTGGAGAGGAGTTAAAGTTAATAATAATATTAAACATATTCTCTACAAAATAGGCTATCCACAAACATTAATTGAAAACTCAAACAATTCACATGTAATTATAGCTTACCATGGTGTAGTAGATAAAATAAGAGATCCAATAATCGATACATGGTGCGTTACAACTGAAGAGTTATTTAAACAAATAAGTGTATTACAAAAATATTTTGATATAGTTACTCTTAAAAGACTAATTGAAATAATAAAAAAACAAGAATCAACAGATAAACCTGTAGCTGTTATTACGTTTGATGATGCTTATGAAGGTGTTTATTTAAATGCTTATCCAATTTTAAAAGAAAAAAATATACCTTTTTTAGTGTGCTTTCCATCGGGACTAATAGGAACTTCTGAAATTATTTGGGCGGTAGGTATAGATCTTATAATAAAACTTTCTATGCTTAAAGAAGTTATTATTCCATCATATATGGGTCAACCGGAAATTACTTTTCCATTAAAAAATATTGAACAACGTATTTCTGCTTCTTTCAAAATAGAACGTTTGTCCCTAAATATAGGTGGTGATTATGGTCTTAATATATTTTATAATTTAATCGAGCAATGTGGTTTAGATAATTACAAAAATTTGCTTAAGGAATATTCTCATTTTAAAATAATGTCTATTCCTCAAGCGCAGGAGATGGTTGCAAATGGAGTAGAGCCTGCCGTACATGGTAGATTCCATTTACCTTTAAATACAACTGATGATTTAATTCTGGGAAGTGAAATAGTCGAATCACGTAAAGAACTTTCTGCAAAATTGAATGTTAATACTGTTGATCATTTTTGTTTATGCCATGGTGCTTTTAATTCAAAAAGCATGTACCTAATAAAACAGTCTGGATATAAATCATGCTTAACTTATGTTGAACATAGAAGAGTAAAACTTAGCGATAGTCCTTATAACCTTTGTAGAATCGAAGGAAATTGTACAACTGAAGATCTTATATGGTCAATAATAAAATAATAAAAATATTTTGGGAATTATTTAAATGAAACTAAGAATTGCTTTTTTAACAGCGGAATCAGTAACAGAAGGTGCTTTCGACGGGGGGTTGGCGAACTATTTAAATCGTGTTATTAAAGGTTTACACCTAAGGAATCATGAAATAGAAATATTTACAATATCACTGAAAAATGAAACTGTTGAACATAATGGTATGATAATTCATAGAATAAAGCCTGAAGCTAAATGGTATAGCCTGATATATCGTTTTATGGGAAAATATTTAAGTGGTTTCCGATGGATTCTATTGGAAGCTTATTGCTTAAATAAAATATTTAATGAAAAACATAAAAAAAATCCCTTTGATATAGTGCAAATACCAAATTATAGAGCTTCGGGATTATTTCTTGTTATTCAAAACAAAATTCCTACTGTTACTAGAATTTCAAGTTATGCAAAATTGTATAATGAAGCATACGAAAGAAAAAGAGATATTGATGTAAGGCTTCAGGAATGGCTGGAAGAAGTAAACATCAAAAAATCTTTTAAATGTTATGCCCCTAGTAATTATCTAGCTGAAATAATTTTTAAAAGATCCAATAAAAATATTGATGTATTAAAACCACTTTTTTTTATTGATATAAGTCCAGATCAATATAATCATAAATTATATGCCAGCAGATTAAAAAATAAACAATATATTTTTTATTTTGGAGCTGTGAGTAGATTAAAAGGTATCTTCATTTTAAATAAAGCTCTTGAGAAAATATTAGATGGGAATCAGGACATAAATTTTGTTTTTGCAGGTGAAGATATCCCTTACAAAAATGAAAGCTGTGTAAAAAAAGTTTTAGATGCATTGGAAAAATATGGAAAAAGGATTATTTATTTTAATGCGCTTCAACACACAGAACTTTATCCAATATTAATGAATTCTAGGGTTGTGGTTTTTCCATCTCTTGTTGATAATATACCAAATACATGCCTCGAAGCAATGGCTCATGGATGTATAGTTGTTGCTTCAAATGGAGCAAGCCTGGATGAACTTATTAAAGATGGAGAAAGCGGAATATTATTTAAATTAGGTGATCCGGTATCTTTAGCAGAGAAGATCCTTTACGCTTGGAATTTACCCGATTCAGAAAGAAAAACAATAAGTGATAACGCTAAAAAAGCTATTGAAAAATTAGCGCCTGAAACAGCATTGAAAGAGTTGGAGGATTATTATGTAAAAGCCGTTGAGAAATGGGAAAATAGGGAGATTTAAAATGAAATTTATAAAAACAAATGGGAAATTAGCCTTTTATAATAAGAAAGCGGATAGTACATATTGGGATCAACATTGGGAAAATTTTAAACTTAAAGAATTCCTATCAAGTTATGAAAACGGTAGACTTGATGATTTTGAAAAGATGTTTCTAAAACATTTACCTAAGGATCAAAAAATTTTAGAAGCAGGATGCGGAATGGGTAGATATGTTATTGCTTTACGCGCTAGAAATTATGATGCTATTGGTATTGATTATGCAAAGGAGACAATAAAAAAAATACAGGAAATTGGATATTTATACATTAATTATGGCAATGTATTTTCGTTGGAAAATGATAA
>JACRDZ010000045.1 GCA_016212735.1 Candidatus Firestoneibacteriota bacterium
CTGTGTCTTTAGATGATCCGATGTTTAATACACAAATATCGCAAGATGGAGCAAAAGAATTTCGTTTAATGCAAAAATTTCCTTATCCTGGAACATTATCCGCACAAAGCGATGTGATAAAATTAAATGCTGAAATAGCAAAAGAAGAATATGAAAATGCTTTAAGAGATTTAATAGTTGATATAAAATTAAATTACTTTGAATTAATTTATTTAAATGAAGCCATAACCATCACCGAACAAAATCAGGAATTATTGAATTACATTTTAAAAGTTGCAGGGACAAAATATGCAAATGATAAAACAAGTTTAAATGATCTTTTAAAAGCAGAGTCCCAATTAGCACAATTAAGTTATGATGTTATAACTTTGAAAGAGTTAAAAGAAGTTACAAAAAGCAAAATTCTATCACTCATAAACCTTCCGCAAAATTTAAAAATAGGTGAACCGGAACAAATTGAATTATTAATATTTGATCTAAAACTCGACAATCTTAATAAGCTTGCATTATCACAAAAACAGGAAATACGAGTCGCTGATTTAAAAATCATACAGATGCAAAAAGAGAAAATTCTTAGTGAAAAGATGATTAAACCTATGTTTAATATTGGTGTTATGTATTCAACTAAAAGCGGTTTGGGTAATTTGTCAAATGATATGTCTTCATTAGAATTCGGTCTTAATATTCCTTTATGGGAAAAAAAGAATTCATCAAAAAGAGCGCAGGCAGAGCTAGATATAAGCATTGCACAGGAAGAAAAAAGAGATCTGGAAAATATGGCAATGGCTGAAATTAAAGAAATCTTTTTTAAACTCGAAAATTCTAAAAGATTGATTAAATTGTATAATGAATCTTTGCTTCCAAAAGCGGATAAAGCGATTAGTACTGTTAAAAATCTAAGTGATGAAAAAATCAGTAATATTTCTGAAGTGCTTGAAACACAGGCTATATGGTTTAATTTTAATTTAGCGCTTAAAAGAGCAATAGCTGATTACAGGCAGAATCTTGCGCGACTTGAAAAAGTCGTGGGAGGTAAAGCCCATGAATAAATTTAAAAAAATCTTTAAACAATGGAATATTGTAGAGACACAAAATTTTGCGTCTCTACTGATTGTGATGTTTTTATTGCTTTTTTTTATTAATAATGCAGAAGCGATGATAATGGGTAAAAGCTTCAATTCTACATATCTTGATTTGAAAAAAGAATATCAGGAATACAAACCTATGGATTATTATTTACAGCAAAATGAGATTAAATCAATTACTGCAATTGAGGAAACCGATTCAACTTTTATTAAAGAAACATTATTAACATTTGATAAAATGAAACAAAGTAAAAATTTATTAAATAATTTTGAAAGTAGTTTCATGTTTTATAATTTCCATTCCGAAGATCAAAAACAACTTATCAATAAAATCAAAAAGACAAATTCAGATACAACATTATTTAAAGAAATTGAAAATGAATTTTTGAATAATCTTAATATAAATCTTTTAATAACTTATGCTTATGTAAATAATTCTGAATTAAAATCTATTAGAAACAAGTGGAAAGCAAGTTTGCAGCAATATCCCCAGGAAGTTTATCTGGATAATATTTTGAAACAATACAATGCATTCACAAGAGTACTTGATACAAAGCTCGGTATGCAATATCAAAAAGAATTCATGGCAAAAAAATTTCCATTGCCGGGATTACTTACATATAAAGGCGATATAGTAAAGACAGATATAATAATTGAATCTCTTGAATATGAAAAAGCTTTACGCAATTTAATAACCGAAATAAAAATGAATTATTATGATTTTATTCTTTTACAGCAATCGATTAAAATTGTAAAAGAGAATCAAGCATTTTTAAAAGTTATCACTACAATCGCAGAATCTAAATATAGCACCGGTGGAAGCAATTTCTCTGATATAATAAAAACTCACATTGAAATCGCAAAACTTGATTATGAATTAATTGAATTAAATAATGAATTAGATATTATTAAATCAAAATTTAATAATTTATTGAATAGAAATCCTGATGCAAATTTTGTAGAGACGCAAGATTTTGCGTCTCTACTTGATTATAAAATATCTATTACAATCGATGATTTATACAAATTAACAGAAGAAAATCAGCAGGAATTAAAAAGCATAAAAACTCAAATTGATAAAATGCAATTAATGCTTGAAATGGTGAAACGCATGTATTTGCCAGAGGTTACATCAGGAGCAAGCTATTTTGAAAACAGAAGCGATATTTTAGGAGGTGTAAATACCGATATGAATTCCGACATGAACAAAACTTTTAATCCAGCCCCAGATTTAATGATGATGCCAGATTATTTTTGGTTCAATAAAAATGATGCATATCTTGAAGAATTGAAATATGAAATCGAATCAATGAAAAATATGTTGAGCCATTACAAAAATATATATTATTACACAGCAAAATCATTTTATTTGAAATTAGATGCTGCGGAAAGAGAGATAAATTTATATAAATTTACATTGATTCCAAGAGCAGAAGAGGCTTTAAAAGCAGTCATTGCAGCTTATCAGGCAGGGAAAGTGGATATAGAAGAAATTATCGATTCATTTGGAAGTTATCTTGAATTTCAGCTTGAGTATTGCAAAATAGTAAAAGAATATCGCAATAATTTAGCTGAATTGGAAAATAATGCAGGAGTAGTATTAAAAAAGGAACAGGTGAATTTTTTAATTAAAAAATAATGAGGACAAAAATATGAATAAAAAAATTATTATTATCATACTTTTAGCAGGAATATTAGGAATCATTTCAGGTTATTTTTTAGGGCAGCAATATCAAATTAAAATTCAACTTCAAAAGAAAGAATCACATGAGAAACTTATAACTGATGAACATAAAGAACATGCTCAAACAACTAAAGATGAATTATATTATTGTCCAATGCATCCTGGTTTTGTGTCCGATAAACCAGGTGAATGCTCAATATGCGGAATGAAATTGGTTAAAAAAGAAGAGGCTGAAAAAATTGAAAAAGAAGCGGACACCGCAGAAGAGATATGTATTTTGCATAATTGCGAAATGACTAAATGTGAAATGAAAATAACGAGCGATATTAAAAATTGTCCGTTTTGCGGTAAGCATATTACTAAAGGTGAAAAAGTTTTGTATTATGCTGATCCTGATAATTCCGAGCATACTGCGCATACTCCTCAAAAAAATGCAACAGGTAAAAAATATGTTCCTGTTTATGAAGAAGAAAAAAAGAAAAATATATCAAAGGATGTTAACATCAGCCCTGAAAAACAACAATTAATTGGTATAAAAAAAGATAAAATTCAAGAAAGAGTATTAACAAAAATAATTGATACAGTTGGTAAAGTTGCTTATGATCCGGATTTATTTATTGCTCAGCAGGAATATCTTCAAGTATTGAAAGCTGAGGAAAACACACAAGGTGCAAGTATCGAGTTTATAAAAGAACAAACTAAATCACTTGTTAATGCTGCGAAACAAAAATTATTGTTATCAGGAATGAATGAGAGGCAAATCGAAGAATTAGCTGAACTGGGTAAGGCTCAAAAAAATTTATATTTACCAACTCTTGGCGAAACCGTGTGGATATATATGACAATTTATGAATATGAAATCGGATTGGTAAAAGAAGGACAATTAGTTGAGATTGAATCAGTAGCATATCCCGGGAAAATTTTTGAAGGTAAAATTGCTTCAACATCTCCTGTATTAGATCCAAATACACGTTCATTAAAAATACGAGCAGAAGTAAAAAATCCAGGTAATTTACTTAAACCTGATATGTATGTGAATGCAAAAATAAAGATTAATCTTGGGAAAAAAATAGCTGTGCCTGATGAAGCAGTGATGGATACAGGTGAAAGAAAAATAATTTTTATTGTAAAACCAAAAGGATATTTTGAATCACGTGAGGTAAAACTCGGGCAAAAAGCAGGTAATTATTATGAGGTAATAAAAGGAATATCAAGCGGAGAAATAGTTGTTACTTCTGGAAATTTCTTTATTGATTCGGAAACGAGATTAAAATCAGCAGTCAGCGGGGAAATGCATAAACACTAATAATAGTTATTAAAATATTAAGCCAGAAGAGTTTTTGCTTCCAATATTTTTTTCTTTTTCTTTTCTATTGATTTTTTAACTTTTTTTAATCTGAATAAATCTTCTCTAGCACGTTCTTCAAGAGTCATTTTAATATAAGCTACCTGCTGTTTAAATGCAGGGACAACTATATGTTCAAGAGCATTTACACGTCTATTTGTTTTTTGAATTTCTTCTCCAAGTCGTCTCAAGCGTGTTTCAATATGTGCATTATCAATAATTAAATCAATAATTTTTTCGAATTTTTCCGCAGTCTCACTAATTCTTGAACTAACACCTGTAATACTGTATCCGCGTGCTAAACCTGACCTTACCGGACTTAATCCCTTTGTAACAACAGGTAAAGGAACACCCATAACCTGTGTTCCAGAAACATCTACTGTTACATTTCCTTTTGTAGCAAAACTGGTAGATTTTACTGTTACAACTCCATCAACAGCCTGAGCAGTTACCAGTGCATATTGACCCTCTGCCATAACTCTTTGTAAGAAACTGCTTAAACGTAATGCATCATTTAATACATTCATAAATTCCATCATTAAAGCATCACGTTTCTGTTTTAAAAGTTCCTTACCCTGATTGGCAAGATTAATCTGACTCTTTTTAAAAAGCAATTCTGTGCGTGTAGGACTAACTTGTTCCATTATTTCTACCCCTAGTGTGAGTTATTTTTTGGTAATGTCAAAAATTAACCACAGAGAACACAGAGGATTTTAAATTTAAAATAATTTTTTCTCAGTGTTCTCTGTGGTAATTTTTTTCTGTGGTTCTATTTTTTATCCCCTTTTTCACAGTACCTATTTTTTTTCACCTTCAACTTTTTGCTGTACTCTATATTTTGCAATAAATTCTTTCTTTAGTTGTTTTAATTCTTCATCTGGATAAGCGGAAAGTAATTCCCAACCCAGATCCAGCGTACGTTCTATAGAACGATCTTCATCTCCCTGTGAAATAAAAAACTTCTCAAAATCGTCTGCAAATTTCAAGTGCTTGCGGTCTAATTCTGAAAGTGCTTCTTCTCCGACAATTGCAACAAGACGTCTTAAATCACGCCCCTGAGCATAAGAAGCATATAATTGGTTTGCCACGCCTCTATGGTCTTCTCTGGTCTTATCAGATCCAATTCCCATATTCATCAATCTAGAAAGACATGGTAACACATCAATAGCTGGAGACACTCCGCGTCTGAACAATGGACGGCTTAAAACTATCTGCCCTTCTGTAATATATCCTGTTAAATCAGGGATTGGATGTGTAATATCATCATCTGGCATTGTAAGAATAACCAGCTGAGTTATTGATCCTTTTTTACCTTTAACTCTTCCTGCTCTTTCATAAATAGTTGACAGGTCAGTATACATATATCCAGGATAACCGCGTCTTCCAGGAACTTCTTCACGTGCAGTAGATACTTCACGTAAAGCTTCGCAGTAATTGGTCATATCAGTAAGAATAATCAACACCTGCATATCATATTTGAATGCTAAATATTCTGCCACTGTAAGTGCGCATCTTGGTGTAACAATACGTTCAATAGTAGGATCATCAGCAAGATTAAGAAAAAATACAACTTTTGAGAGAGCGCCTGTTTGTTCAAAGTTCTGATGGAAAAAGGATGCTTCACGATTTGTAATACCCATAGCACCAAAAACAATAGCAAATTCTTCTCCGCTTTTTACTTTTGCCTGACGTATAATCTGTGCAATTAACTCATTAGCTGGCAGACCTGAACCTGAAAAAATAGGAAGCTTCTGACCGCGTACTAATGTATTTAATCCGTCAATAGCAGAAATTCCTGTTTGAATAAAATCCCTTGGTTCTGCACGTGAAAAAGGATTAATAGGTGAACCGGCTATTTCCAGTCTTGCTTCAGGAATAATATCAGGACCGCCATCTATCGGTTTGCCAAAACCATTCAGTACACGACCCATAAGATCTACAGAAACACCTATTTTAGCAACTTCACCTTTAAATCTGACGCTGGTCCTGTCAACATCAATACCCTGTGTCCCTTCAAAAACCTGGACACAGGCCATTTCTTCAGAAACTTCCAGCACCTGACCATTACGAGTTTTGCCGTCTGGTAATGTAATTTCTACCATCTCTCCATAAGATGCGCCTTTAACGCCATCAACAAAAACCAGAGGACCTGTAATATAATTTATAGTTCTATATTCACTGGATACAAGTGATAACTTTTGTGCCATTTCTCTAATACCTCCAATATTTTTTTATAATACTTCCAGAGCAGTTATATCATTATTAATTTTATCTGTCAATTTAGTCAAGGTATCAACAGCTGTATCTAACGGAAGTTCTTTCATACGTGCGATTTCATTCTTTATAGGTAAAGAAAATATCTGCTGCAATGTAACACCTCTACCTATTGCTTCTGCAGTTGCTTCATAAAAAGAGATAACAGCTTTCAGCATCCAGTACTGCTTCAGAGGAGGACAATAGGCATCAATTTCATGAAACGCAAATTGCTGTAAGAAATCTTCTCTAATCATTCTTGTAACTTCAAGTATTACTTTTTCTGATTCAGGTAAAGCATCCGGACCAACAAGTTGTACTATTTCCTGCAATTCTACTTCTTTCTGCAAAAGGAACATAGCTTTATCTCTCATATCTTTCCAGTCAGTAGCAACATTTGTCATAAACCAGCTCTGAATCTGTCCTAAATATAATGTATAACTTTTAACCCAGTTAATAGCAGGAAAATGTCTTCTATGTGCAAGGTTTGCATCCAGAGCCCAGAAAGCTCCAGAAATTCGTAATGAATTCTGTGTCATAGGTTCGGAAAAATCTCCACCAGGAGGTGAAACCGCACCAACAACTGTTATCGAACCTGAACGTTCATCTTTACTGCCACAGCACATTATCCTTCCGCTTCTTTCATAAAAATTTGCTAATCTGGTTGCAAGATAAGCAGGATATCCTTCTTCCCCTGGCATTTCTTCAAGACGCCCGGATACTTCACGCAAAGCTTCTCCCCAGCGTGAAGTAGAATCCGCCATCATAGCAACATCGTATCCCATATCTCTAAAATATTCTGCAAGAGTAATTCCTGTATAAATGGATGCTTCACGAGCAGCAACAGGCATATTTGATGTATTTGCAACAAGAATAGTCCTCTGCATAAGAGGCATTCCTGATTTCGGATCTATCAGATGAGGGAATTCAACAAGAACTTCTGTCATTTCATTTCCACGTTCACCGCATCCAACATAAACAATAATATCAGCATCAGCCCATTTTGCCAGAGATTGCTGAGTAACAGTTTTACCACTTCCGAACGGTCCTGGAATAATAGCATTCCCCCCTTTAGCTATAGGGAAAAAGGTATCAAATATTCTCTGACCTGTAAGAAACGGAACATTTGGATCCAGTTTCTTTTTAAATGGTCTTGCTATACGCACAGGCCATATATGTTTTAATTTAATTTCATAATTATTATCCAATACAGCAATTGTGTCTGAAACTGTATATTCACCTTCTTTTACTAATTTTACGATTTTTTGTATGCCTGTAATATTTGGCGGAACCATAATCCTGTGTTCAAATAATTTCGTTTCCATTACAATTCCAACAATATCCCCACATGTTACAGCTTCACCTTCTTTTACTTTTGGCTTAA
This sequence comes from Candidatus Firestoneibacteriota bacterium, assembly GCA_016212735.1. Next base: position 7,752 of record JACRDZ010000045.1, read on the forward strand.
ACAGCCATTTTTTCTTTAAATCCAATGATGAGACATCAACACCTCTTGTAATAAAATCACCATAACTTTCTGCAATCACAGGCAGGGGACGCTGAATTCCATCATAAATAGAAGATAAAAGACCTGGCCCCAGTTCTATTGTGAGAGGTTGTTCTGTCGAGACAACAAGATCATTAACAATTAATCCTGATGTATCTTCATATACCTGAATTGTAGCTTTGTCTGCTTCCAAACGAATAATTTCTCCAATCAGCCCCAATTCTCCAACTTTAACAACATCATACATTTTTGCGCCTAGCATTTCTTTGGCAATAACTACCGGACCTGATATCTTACAAATTTTCCCTTTTATCATTTTAGTAGTCCTCTTTATTAATTATTTTTTATAATTTTATATAATAAAATAAATATTTTTATTTTTTCCCCAGCATAATATCAAAACCTATAGCTTTTCGTATTAGTCGCGCAAGATACCCACGTTTAGCATCTCCGACTTCTGTCATATCAAGTTTTTCTTTAACTGGCAAAGCAACTACAATAGGAC
>JACRDZ010000048.1 GCA_016212735.1 Candidatus Firestoneibacteriota bacterium
GTATTCAATTTTAACGAGGTTAATGATGATCTATTTATATCTCTTTCAAATAAATTATTAAAAAGTTATTTTAAAAATACAGAGGAAAGGATACGTTCAGGTAAAATAATTTCAACAAAAGAAGTTAATTTTGATATGAGAAAATCCAAACCCATCATCGACGAAATAGACAAAGTATTAGCCGAGCATTACGGCTTTACGCAGGAAGAACTTGATTTTATCATTAACTATGACATCAAATACCGCATGGGCAAAGAGTTGGAAAGTGAAGATGAAGAATGATAACCGAAACCTTTGGTAATACTGAATTACTAAAATTACCCAAAACAGCTTTTCTATGCAGCAGGCAAGTTCCGTCAAGTGTAATTCTCAAATGCTATGACTGGGCTATTGCACAAAGAGATGCCGGTAATTGCATTATCAGCGGTTTTCATTCACGCATTGAAAAAGATGTGTTTCATTATCTGCTTAGTTTCACTATCTGCTTAAAGGCAAACAACCTATGAAGGTATAATATCGTGGATTCCAGCTAAAATGTTTAATTAACAAGTTCAATAATTACAATCAAATATTACAATCAAATTTTAATTGACAGATACAATTTTGGTGATATACTTACCTATAAAATAATTAACGATAATCCTTTATGAAGGTATTATTATGAAAAAAAAAAGAAGACGTCTGGGAGAGAAAGAGATTGAGGTTATTTCCCGACTTACTTATGAGAAAAAACGTATTATAACAAAAGAAGATTTAAATGCCTTTTTCAAATTTAATGATATAGAACGCAATAAGCTTGTTTATCAACTTAAAAAGAAAGGTTTCTTTTGTACTATCAAAAGAGGAGCGTATATTTTTTCACCTCTTGAATATGGTGAGGAAGGAGCAGCAATTAATGAACTGCTTATTGCCCCGCAATTTTTTCCTCATGGAAATTATTATATAGGCTATTCTACAATGTACAACTACTATAATTTTACAGAACAACTTTTTCAGGTTATCTATATCCTGAATACTTCATTACAAAGGGGAAAAAAAATTTGTGGAATAGAATTTGTTTTTTTAAGGGTTACGAAGGGACGGATGTATGGACTGGAAAAAATAAATATTGAAGGGAAAGACGTCATTATCAGCTCATTGGAACGTACACTTGTTGATCTGGTGTATTTTAATAAGCCGGTTGGTGGTATTAAAAATGCTCTTGAAATTGCCAGGTGTGAGATCAAGAAAGATCGTTTTGATGTCAGGAAGTTCATACGGTTTGCTGCAAAATTTCCAAATATCAAAACCCGAAAAAGAATTGGAGTACTGTTAGAAGAAATGGGATACTCTAATGAAGATTTGATCCCTCTGGAAAAGAGTATTAAAAACACTGCAATTAGTTCTTTCATAAGTTCATTTAAGGGCAAGCTTAATAAAAGATGGAAAGTCATTATTAATGATACACAAAAATAGAAAACAAAGATGTCCATCATAAGTTTTTGCACCCTTTTACCAGAAAGCCTTTATTTGATGGCGGTAAGGTAAACTGTCTTTCTTTAAATGAAATAGTGAGTGAGAAACTACGTGCCGCAGCATCAAGAAAGATAATTGCTCCGCGCGATTTTTATGACTTAGATTTTATCTTGCGGCATGATTTCAATTTATCGAATAAAGAGGTTATAGAACTTTTTAAGAAGAAAAATGAAGAGGATGGCTGTGACACGGATTTATCAAAATATCGTATCAATCTTGGCCGCTCAAACGATGAAATTATAGATATGCGTTCTCGGATCGAGGAAGAACTATTCGATGTTTTAACCCTGGATGAAAAGAAAAAATTTAATCTTAATTCCGCACTTGATAGGATAAACACGGCAATGAAAAGAGTTAAATAAGAGCCCATCCGGTTAAAGTAGCGCAAAAGGTAATGATTTGGAAAGTGAAGATGACGAATGATAACCGAAACCCTTGGTAATCCTGAATTACTAAAATTACCCAAAACAGCTTTTCTATGCAGCAGGCAAGTTCCGGCAAGTGTAGTTCTCAAATGCTATGACTGGGCTATTGCAGAAAGAGATGCAGGCAATTGTATTATCAGTGGTTTTCATTCACGTATTGAAAAAGATGTGTTTCACTATCTGCTCAAAGGCAAGCAACCAATTATCATAGCCCTTGCCCGCTGCATAAAAGAAAAATTAGAACCCGAACTAAAACCACCATTGGAACAAGGCAGACTGCTTATCATAACCCCATTCGATAAAGCAATAAAACGAGTTACCATTGAAACTGCTAAAGGTAGGAACCAATTGATGATAGAGCTAGCAGATAAAATTATCATAGGTTTTGCGAGTAAGGGCGGAATACTGGAAAGCCAAATTAAAGATCAAAAAGATAAGGTGATATTCCTATAAATGTATATTTCTTTTATTTTATAAATGAATGGAATCTTGAGGAGAAAAGAGGTAAAATATAAATTTGTAATTGTTTGATAGGCACTTCGTAATAAAATAAAGTGATAGAATAAGTAAGTAAAGTTGGGAGACAACGTTTGCAAGTTCCCATAAATTTTTTATAATCGGAGGTGAGATTTTGAAGAATGAACAAAAGATAGTTTTTTTTGCATATCAAGGACAATCTGATGGATTGGCAGATGAAAACGTCAATTCTATAAAACATGCTATAACCGATTATAATAAATATCAAAAAACATATTTGGCTAAATCTTGGGAGGACTATAGAAGAACAACATCTATTAGCCATGAAATACTCAGCGCTATAAATAACTGTGAAATATTTGTCTGCGACATAACATACTTTAATCACAATGTTTTGTTTGAATTAGGATATGCAATTGCAAAAAACAAATATATACTAATATTACTAAATGAAAAAATTAAAAATGCGAAGACTGAGTATAGTGAATTTATTTTGAAAACCATTCGTTATATCAAATTTATTAATGCTAAAGATATAAATGTAGCGTTAAATGATCATAAATATGAAAAAGATCTTTTGAAAAAGTTTATTAATCTTGATACTGTTGAAGAAATAACTAATGATATTTTTTATATTCAAAGCAAAATACAAAATCAAGCATCTATTGACTTAACACAAACAATAAACGATTTCAAAGATAAAGAGGGGTACACGCTAATTTGTGATGATGTTGCAGAAATAGGATATAGACCCTTACCTTGGTATTTTCAAAACATAACCAAATCAAAAATTATACTGATACACTTTTTAGGGAAGAATATAGAACAACAATCTTTTGAGAATGCTAAGAATTCTTTTTACGCTGGGATATCAAGTGGTTTTAATCGAAAAATTTTATTAACAGCACCAAGTAAATATAAAGCCCCTTTGGATTATAGTGAAATATTGTATCAATATGAGGACTCAACAGACTTATGTATTTCTATCGAGGATTGGTTGAAGGAAATTATTGCTTCATTTCCTTCTAAGATAAAAAAATCTGAACAAATTAAGAAAGAAGAACATGAGTTTAATCTAATTAAATTAGGAGTAGGTTGTGATATAGCTGAACACGAAAAGGAAGATTTATTAAGTTACTTTGTTGAAACATCATCGTTTAATTCAGCTCTAAATTATGAAAAAGCATTAATAATAGGAAGAAAAGGTAGTGGTAAATCCGCTATCTATATTAAACTGTTAGATGAAATTTCTAAAAATAATCTCAATTTTATTGTAAATTTGAAACCTGAGTCTGATGAGCTCTTAGAGGATATTGAAATGTCCTCTATGTATGGTAGTAAGGCTTCTAAAAGAAGTTTTTTCTTTAGTGTCTGGAAGATGGTAATTTATTCAAGACTGACAGATTTTATATATGAAAACCTTATTAATAAAGTTACGTTTTATCAGTATTCCGATTCAGAAAAAAATTTGATGAACTTTGTGGATAAAGAAAAAACACTAATCAAAATGAATTTTTCTAGTATTATTAGAGAAATAAATAGAAGGATTAAAAATACATCGAAGATAGAAAATGCAGATATTCTAGAAGATTTATATAGAACATATTTGAGCCCTCTAATTAAGATGCTTAAGGAATATTTCAATACAAATAGTTTAAGATATTACAAAATAGTTATCTTAGCCGATAACTTAGATAAAGCATGGGATTCAAAAAACTATCTTGATATACAGACAGAAATGCTCCTCACTCTTCTGGAAATGCAAGATAAAATTAAAAATGATTTAGCAATGGATAAGGAAACAAAGGTTGAAGTTAAAGAGATGATTTTTCTCAGAAAAGACATTTACGAATTTGTTCTTAAAAATTCAAACGAACCAGATAAATTAACACTAATGTCAAATGAAATTAAGTGGGAAGAATATCCATCTTTATTGAAAACTTTGATTGATAATCGTTTTAAGCATATTCTTGGTTTGAAAACAGAAGAAGATGTTGAACAAAAAGCATGGAATGTATTTTTTGACCTTGGTTATAAAGACAAACGTCATCCCTATGAAATAATTAAAGAAATTATAGTACTGCGTCCAAGAGACCTGATATATTTTATTCGCAGTTTATTTGAAAGTGCTATAAACCTGGGGCATGAAAAAGTAAACAGAAAAGATTTGGAATACGCAATTAATAGTTATACAAATTTTTTAAATAAAAATCTTATTGCAGAAACAAGAGCCCAATTTCCTGACATAGAAAATGTATTAGTTAAATTGCAAGAACATTATGGTGAGAAATTAGAATATAGTAAATTTTGTAAAATAGTTAAAGATTTTGGTTATGATTCCGAAAAGTTGGAAAAACTAGTTAAAACTTTTTTTGAAAAGGATTACATGGTAGGTTTTGATGATAAGACCAATCAGTCTTTTACTGATTTAGAGATATTGAATAAAAAATTAAAACAAAGAAAATTTCTATTTGTTAAAAATAAAGTATATGTAATTGCTCACGCAAAATACTATTATATTAAACAAAAAATATTTGCATCATTCTAAACTTATCAAAATTAGATGAAAGAACAGGATGTCGTTAATTTGACTTATTTCATTAACCAATCACGCAAAGCAACCATTTGAAATATGGACTTTCAACGTGTGTTAATGTATTGGTATATTGGGGAAAGCATATTTGAAGAAGAACAGCATGGGAAAGAAATAGCTGATTATGGTGATTATCTTATCAGAAGCCTGGCTGAGGAATTAGAACCAGAATTCGGAAGCGGTTTCTCAGTAAGAATTTTGGAAATAAACCGCCGATTTTATCGCACTTATCCAATTGCGAACGCACTGCGTTCGCAATTGAACTGGAGGGAAAATAAGTATGACAGAAAATTCTCTTGCTGTATTTGAAAATTACAAAATCCGTCGTGTTTATGATGAAAAAACCGAAACATGGTATTTCTCGGTAGTTGATATAATACAAGTATTAATCCAACAACCTGATTATCAAGCTGCCAGAAATTACTGGAAAGTGTTGAAAAACCGGTTAAAAAAGGAAGGGAGTGAAACGGTTACAAAATGTAACCGGTTAAAACTGATTGCTGAAGACGGTAAAATGCGATTTATGGATACTGCTGATCCTGAAACTCTTCTCCGTATCATTCAGTCTGTTCCCAGTCCAAAAGCTGAACCTATAAAGCTATGGCTTGCAAAAGTAGGTTATGAAAGGATGCAGGATATGACCAACCCTGAACTATCTTTAGACAGAGCACGTGAATTTTGGCAGCAGCAAGGCAGAAGCAAAAAGTGGATAGAACAGCGGATGATGGGACAGGAAACCCGCAACAAATTAACCGATTACTGGAAAAATCACGATATAAAAAAAGAAGATGAATTCGCTATTCTCACCAATATTATTCATCAGGAATGGACGGGAGTCTCTGTTAAAAAACACAAAGATATTAAAGGTTTAAAAACACAAAATCTCAGGGACCACATGACCGAAGCTGAACTTATTTTTACTGCTCTTGCAGAACTTTCCACCAGACAAATAGCTGATAGTGTAAATGCAACCGGAATGGATGAAAATAAAAAAGCCGGCAAAAAAGGCGGTGGTATTGCTAAAAAAGCTCGGCTGGAATTGGAAAGTAAAACAGGCAAAAATGTTGTTACCGGAGAAAATTTTCTACCACCTGATTCAAAAAAATCTATAATTAATGAATAATAGGTTCTAAAGGAAAATCATTATGTCCGCACCAGTAATAGTTGAACATATTGGCAATATCGATCTATTAAAACTACATAAAACTGCATTTCTATGCAGCCGAAAAATACCTGCGTCAGTCGTTCTTAAATGTTATGATTGGGCAATATCACAGCGGGATGCAGGCAACTGTATTATCAGCGGTTTTCATAGTAAAATTGAAAAAGATGTACTGTATTATCTGCTTAAAGGCACACAGCCCATCATTATAACTCTTGCAAGAGGATTAAAAGAAAAGATAGAACCTAAATTACAAATACCTCTGGAACAGGGACAGATGCTTATAATAACTCCTTTTGATAAATCTGTTAAAAGTAAGAATCTCCCTGTTTCCCCCTTTTTGAAAAGGGGGATTAAAGGATAAAGGATCATATTTTATGAAAAAAAAAGATTTAGTTATTATCGGTGGTGGTCCAGCCGGGATGGCAGCAGCAATAAGTGCTTATGAAAATGGTGTTAAAGATATTCTACTTATAGAAAGAGAACTTTATCTCGGCGGGATTTTAAATCAATGTATACATACAGGTTTTGGTTTAAAATATTTTAAAGAAACTTTGACAGGTCCGGAATATGCTGATCGTTTTATTAAAAAAATCAGAGCTATTCCTGATATTGAAATTAGTTTAAATACATTTGTAGTTAATTTAAAAAATGATAAAACATTAACAATTCTAAAGCCCGGGTTACTTGAAGAGATAAATCCAAAAGCATTAATAATGGCAACAGGATGCAGAGAGAAAACACGTGAAATGGTTCATATCGCAGGTACAAGACCAGCAGGAATATTCTCTGCCGGACTTACACAAAAACTTATTAATATAGAAGGGCTGTTACCGGGTAAGGAAGTTGTAATAATCGGATCAGGAGATATCGGACTAATTATGGCGCGGCGTTTAACACTTGAAGGAGCAAAAGTTAAAGCTGTAATTGAGATACAAAAAACATCAAGAGGACTTGCACGCAATATATCTCAGTGTATTGAAGATTTTGATATTCCAATTTACTATAGTCATAAAATTTTAAAAATATACGGTAAAAATAGAGTGGAAAAAATTTCTGCTGTAAAAGTTGATGATAACTTTAATATGATACCGGATACAGCATTTGAAATAACATGTGATACAGTTCTTTTGTCAGTCGGGCTTATACCAGAAAATGAACTTATTGATATGGCTGGTGTTGAAATAGATAAAAAGACAAACACTCCTATTGCAAAAGATTTGAATAAAACATCTATTCCAGGATTATTCGTTTGCGGAAATTCTTTTAAAATATATGATATAGTTGATTCAGTTACAGAAGACAGTATAATTGCAGGCAGGCTTGCAGCAGAATATCTGGGAGTGCTGAAAACAGATAAATCGGAGCAAATATGATAAAAAAAATAACCTGTATCGAATGCCCAAAGGGATGTCCTTTATCTGTGGCAATAGAAAATAATAAAGTCGTCAGTGTTGAAGGTTATATTTGCAAAAAAGGTGAAAAATACGCTGTAAATGAAATAGAGAATCCTGTTAGAATTGTTACTTCAACTGTTCTGGCTCAGGGATTATCATTAAAAATGATTCCAGTAAGAACTGATAAACCAATATCAAAAAATAAGATTTTTGATGCAATGAACGAAATTAAAAAAATCAGAATAA
>JACRDZ010000056.1 GCA_016212735.1 Candidatus Firestoneibacteriota bacterium
CGGCTCTAAACACTTCGTGAACAATTTACCTCCTTTAGCTATTAAAAAAATTATAGGAATGATGTCTATTGATATGGTTGGCAGCGGAAAAAACCTGTATGTAGGTAATATGCAGAGAAGCAATAACTGGTTTACTGAATGGATACGTTTTCAGGGATTAAGACTTGGATATCCTGTTTTCTTATTTAATGCTGGTGTTGGCAGTGATCATATGGCTTTTGAAATAAAAGGGATACCAGTAGCATATATAGAATGGTATAAAGATAATAATTATCATACTAAAGAAGATACTTATGATAAATTACAAATACAAAATCTGGAAATAACTGGAGAAATAATTATTGCTTCTATATTAAATTTATAAATTATCTATAAGCTGTACTTCTACCACATCACCATTCTTTGCACCATTACTGTCCTCTGGAAGGACAATTAATCCGTTGCTTCTTGTTAATGGTTTAAGCATATTTGACCCGTGCGGACCCTGTACAACAGCATATATTTTACCCTCTTTGATATAAACTTTGCATCTTGCATAATATCTTATCCCGGATTTTTTGGAAATATCATTTTCTAAATATGCTAATATAGTTGGTAATGATAAATTCGTTTTTCCGCACATTTTAAACAAAGCAGGTCTTACAAATTGTTCAAAAGATACCATTGAAGATATTGGATTCCCTGGTAAACCGAATATGGGTTTATTATCCCATACACAGAAAGCCAGAGGTTTTCCGGGTTTCATAGCTACTTTCCAGAATTTAAATTCTCCTCCTAAACTCTCCAGAGTATCTCTCACTACATCATATTTACCTACAGAAATACCACCTGTAGTAACAATTACATCTGCTTTTTTACCCATTACAAGATAATGCATCAGATCTTCTTTTGTATCTTGCGCAATACCGAGATTTACAGGTATTCCTCCATATTTTGTAACCAGAGCTTCTAACATATAATTATTACTGCAGTGAATTTTACCTTTTGCAAGAGGAGAGTTTATATCAACGAGTTCATCTCCTGATGCTAAAATAGCAACAACTGGCTTTTTATTAACTTTTACATTTGTTTTTCCCAATGCTGCCAGAAGTCCAATATCAGAAGATTTAAGTAATATTCCTGATTCAAGAACTTTCTCGCCTTTTTTAGTATCTTCACCATTGAATCTTATATTATCGCCTTTTTTACCGGCAAAAAATATTTTAACATACCCATGATCATCTGATAATATAGTATGTTCTACAATTACTACGCAATCCGCACGCTCAGGCATAAATGCACCTGTCATAATAAGAGATGCTTCCTGCGCATTTATATCTTTTTTAGGGAGATACCCTGCGGGTATATCATCAATGATCTTCAAACTAACTGGATTCTCTATTGAAGCAGATTTTATATCTTCACTTCTTACAGCATAACCGTCCATAGCAGAATTATTAAAAGGCGGGATATTAGTGTTTGCAATTATATCTTCTCTTAGAACTCTATTCCATGCTTCATTCAGTGGAATTTCTTTATGAGGTAATATTGCAATATTTTCTAAAATGATATTTAATGCTTCTTCAACTTTGATCATATATTTATACTAACTCAAACAAGGACAATGAAGCGTTATCCCCTTTGCGATAACCAAGTTTTAATATGCGTGTATACCCGCCATTACGGTCACGATAACGAGGAGCAATATTCTCAAACAATTTTTTTACTGCAACTTTATTATTTATTATTTTCATCGCTTCGCGTCTTGAATGCAAATCGCCTAATTTAGCAATAGTAATTAACTTTTCTGCCAGACGTCTTGCTTCTTTAGATTTCTGGTCTGTTGTAATTATTCTTTCTCTTTCAAATAAGGCGATAACCAAATTTTTTAATAAAGCTTTCCGATGAGATGAATCTACATTTAGCTTTCTGCCTTTTAACCTATGCCTCATTCTGGGAATCTCCTTTCTCAATCTTAATAAGCTTACCAGTACTGTCGAACTTCATATCAAAAGAAAGGCCCATATTCTTAAGTATATCTTTTATTTCCGTTAAAGATTTTCTTCCAAAATTTCTGAATTTCAACATTTCATTTTCAGAACGCTGTACTAAATCTCTTATGATTTTAATATTTGATGCTTTAAGACAATTATACGACCTTACAGATAATTCAAGTTCATCTACGCTCTTATTTAATAATTCATTAAGCTTATCTTCTTCTTCTTTTTCTACTTTAACTTCTTCTTCCTCAGGTTCTTCTTCCATACACATAAATACACCTAAATGATCTTTTAAAATTTTTGCTGAAAATGCAACCGCGTCTTCAGGTGAAACACTTCCATTAGTCCATACTTCTAATAATAAACGATCATAATCTGTACGCTGCCCAACACGTGTATTTTCAACATTATAAGTAACTTTATTTACAGGTGAATACATAGCATCTATTGGGATAACACCTATCACTTTATCCTGTTTTTTCTTTCTTTCAGTAGGGACATATCCTCTACCGCGTGTAACTTCTAATTCTATATTTATCTTTGCATCTTCATTTAAAGTCAATATATGCAGATCTGGATTTAAAACTTCAATATTAGAAGAACATTTAATATCTAACGCCTTAATTTCTTTAGCTCCTTCTGCAGCAATATATAATTTTTCTGGACCATTTCCATACATTTTAACAACAATTTTTTTAATATTAAGTATCAGTTCTACTGTATCTTCTACAACACCTGGAATTGAAGAAAATTCATGAAGTGCTCCATCAATTTTAATAGAACTTACAGCTGCTCCAGGTAATGAAGATAAAAGAATTCTACGCAAAGAATTACCAATTGTAACACCATATCCGCTTTCTAAGGGTTCTACAACAAACTTTGCATAATTCTGTGAAATATCAGCATTTTTTTGTATAAGTCTTTTAGGTTTTTCCATGCTTCGCCATTTTTGTTCTTTCATTATATTTATCGTCCCTCCTTGATTAATTAAATTTATAAATATAAACTAACATTAAACTACTTTCCGATATATTTTAACTATTTAGAATATAATTCTATAACCAATTTTTCCTGTATATCTAAAATAACATCTTCACGGGTTGGTATAGATTTAATCTTTCCAGTTAATTTTTCTGTATCAATTTCTAACCAGGATGGAAGCGCTAAACGCTGAGAAAATTTTAAACTATTGGAAAATACTTCCAGTTTTTTGCTTCTTTCTGCTATGGAAATTATATCATTAACTTTTACTAAAAATGATGGGATATTAACTTTACGATTATTTACTTTTATGTGCCCATGGAGTATTAATTGTCTTGCCTGTGCACGTGTTAATGCTAAACCCATTCTATATATAACATTATCCAGTCGGCGTTCAAGTTTTTCTAAAAGATTTTTACCTGTAACTCCCTTTTTCTTTGAAGCTTCAAAAAAATATTTAGAAAATTGTCTTTCCAAAATCCCATAGTATCTTCTTAATTTTTGTTTTTCTCTAAGTTGTACAGCGTAATCTGTTAATTTTACTTTGTTTTGTCCATGCTGGCCAGGTTGATATGTTCTTCTATCAAGAGCACATTTATCTTTAAAACATCTATCACTTTTTAAAAATAACTTCATTCCTTCTCGCCGGCAGAATCTACAGACAGCTTCAGTATATCTTGCCATTTTTTGATTTTAACCTCCCTTGTTTTGTTCAAAGTTCAAAGTTCAAAATTCAATGTTAACAATAGAACATTGAACTTTGAACATTTCTTAATTACACTCTTCTCTTTTTAGGTGGACGACAACCATTATGCGGAATAGGTGTCACATCTTTAATCATGCTTATTGACAAACCTGCCGCCTGTATAGCTCTAATTGCAGCTTCTCTACCTGCACCAGGACCTTTTACATATACTTCAACTTTATGCATGCCAGATTCCATTGCTTTTTTTGCTGCAACTTCAGCCGCTTTTTGAGCAGCAAAAGATGTACTTTTTCTAGCTCCTGTAAATCCAGCTGCTCCTGCACTACCCCAGGTAATCACATTACCTTCCATATCGCTTATAGCAATAAGTGTATTATTAAAAGTTGCTTGTATATGTGCTACCCCTTCTCTTACAGATTTTTTCTCTTTTTTCTTAGGGGTTTTCTCCTTCCTGGCTTTCTCTGTATCCTTCTCTGTATCCTTCTCTTTAGATTTTTCTGTTTCTGAAGCCACTAAAAATCCTCCTTTAATATAATATAAATCTATTATAAAAATAAAAGCTAATAATTAACCTTTATTTTACTTGTTTTTTTCTGACAATTCCAATAGTTTTACGTTTACCCTTTCGTGTACGTGCATTTGTTTTTGTCCTTTGTCCTCTAACAGGTAATCCTCTTCTATGACGTATTCCGCGATAACAACCTATATCCATAAGACGTTTAATATTTATAGCTATTTCACTACGTAAAACACCTTCAACCTTATGATCTTTTTCGATAATTGTACGAATACGATTTACTTCTTCTTCTGTTAAAGTTTTTACACGTGTATCAGGATTAACATTTGCTTTCTTCAAAACTTCATTAGAAAGAGAACGCCCTATACCAAAAATATAAGTTAAAGCAATCTCTATTCTTTTTTCTCTGGGTAAATCAATTCCAGCAATTCTTGCCATTTATTTCCTCCCTTATTTCTGCCTTTGTTTGTGACGTGGATTTTCACAAATTACTCTTAATACTCTTTTTCTTTTTACCATCTTGCATTTTTCACAAATCGGTTTTACCGATGTTCTGACTTTCATTTTCTTATCCCCTTTTATTATTTAAATCTATAAATAATCCGGCCTCTTGTCAAATCATAAGGCGATAATTCAAGAGTAACCTTATCTCCAGGTAAAATTCTAATAAAATTCATTTTCATTTTACCAGAAATATGAGCTAATACCTTATGTCCATTTTCAAGCTGAACTTTAAACATAGCATTTGGTAAAGATTCCATAACAACGCCTTCTACTTCAATAGCATCCTTTTTTGACATTTTATTCCCCTATTAAAATATCTTTCACCAAATTACTTTAAATAAATTTAGTTAATACTTCCGGCCCATCTTCTGTAATAGCCACTGTATGTTCAAAATGGCATGACAGGCTACCATCCTTTGTTGCAACAGTCCATTTATCAGGTAAAACCTTCACCTCATAACTTCCAATATTTATCATCGGTTCAATAGCAAATACCATACCAGCTTTTAATCTAGGGCCCGTTCCTGGTTCTCCAAAATTCGGGATTTGAGGTTGTTCATGCATTTTTGTTCCAATACCATGCCCTACAAAATCTCTTACTGGCGAAAATCCAAATTTCTTAACATAACTTTCAATTGCATTTGAAATATCAAAAAGTCTGTTATTGACTATAGTTTTTTCAATAGCAATATCTAAAGATTTTTTCGTTACTTCAATAAGTAATGCAGCTTCTTTTGATATTTCTCCAACCGGATAAGTAAATGCTGCATCCCCATAATAACCGTTTTTATATACTCCAACATCTATACCTATTATATCTCCAGATTCAAGAATTCTTTTATTATCCGGAATACCATGTACTACTTCAGAATTTATAGAAGCACAGATTCCATGATTATATCCTGGAACTTTTTTAAAAGCTGCTATTGCATTTTTTCTATTGATATATTCCTCAGCAAATAAATTTAATTCTCCTGTACTCACACCAGGTTTAATGTATTTTTCGATCTCTATTAAAACTTCAGCAGTTATCTTTCCGCTTTCCCGCATATAATCTATTTCTTGCCGGGATTTAATAACAATCATTATTATTATTTTCCATTTATTTTTTTTATCAGGGAGTTAAAAATCTCGTCCATATCACCATTTCCGTTTATTATTCTAAGATTCCCTTTACTGTTGTAGTAATCTTTTAAACAACTTGTTTGTTCATGATATACTTTTAGTCTTTTTTTTATAGTTTCTTCTTTATCATCATCTCGCTGATAAAGTTCACCATTGCATACATCGCATATATTTGGTTTTCTAGACGGTTTAAAATCTATATGATAGCCTACACCGCATAATTTACAAATTCTTCTACCAGATAATCTTTTTATTAAAACATCATCTTTTACTTCTAAACTTACTACTCTATCTATTTTCCTATTCTGAGATTCCAGTATATTACTTAGTACCTCTGCTTGAGATAAAGTGCGTGGGAATCCATCCAGAATAAAACCATTATTACAATCTTCTTTTTCGATTCTCTCTCTTATTATATTTACAACAACTTCGTCAGGGACCAATAGCCCCTTATCCATAAATTGCTTGGCTTGTATTCCAAGTGCTGTTTTTCTTTTAACAGATTCTCTTAATATATCACCTGTAGAAATTTGTGGTATACTGTATTTTATGCCGATTTTCTGACCTTGAGTCCCTTTTCCACTTCCTGGTGCACCAAGTAAAATCAGGTTCATTCTACAGTTCCTTTTATTAAATCCTTAGAGCCTATCCCGTTATCAATTTTCTACTGCGGTCGGCTGCAAAGCTTATATGCTTCGTTCTCGGAATAAAATGTACTGCTGAAGAGTACGTTTTACTCCTGCGGCCTTGCCTATAAGTTTTTCGCTCGACCTCGTTACGAAAATTGATAACGGGATAGGCTCTTAGTTCAAATTTATTACTAATCACTGGCTTTCAATTTCCCTTTTTTCATAAATCCATCATAATGCCGCATCAAAAGATGTGATTCCACCTGCTTCATGGTATCTATTGATACACCAACTAAAATTAATATTGAAGTACCTGAAAAATGTGTAAATAATGATGCCAGATTAAAATATTTACCAATATAAATGGGGATAATACAAATCATTGTTACAAAAAGAGCACCAACTAATGTAATTCTATTCATTATATTTTCAATATATTCTGCTGTTGCACTGCCAGGTCTAATCCCTGGTATAAAACCTCCGGATTTCTTTAAATTCTCTGCAATGTCTACAGGATTAAATGTAATTGCCGTATAAAAAAAACAAAAAAATATGATTAATGGGCCATAAATAAAAGCATAAAGAACTGATCCGGGAGAAATATACCCGGCAATCTTTGTAAGAATCGGATTTTTAGCAAATTGTGCTATTGTCCCTGGTATAATAATAATTGTTGCAGCAAAAATTACTGCAATAACTCCTGATTGATCAACTTTCAAAGGCAAATGTGTACTCTGTCCTCCATAAGTTTTACTACCTATTATTCTGCGTGCATATTGAATTGGAATCTTACTATATCCCTCTTCAATATAAACTACTGATGCTACAATAAAAATAATAAAAATCAACATTAATATCAAACTAAAAATCTTTATTTCACCTGTTTGTACAAGTGCAAAAACATTTGTAAATACAGTAGGCATTTCTGCAATTATACCACTTAATATAATTATTGATACTCCGTTCCCAATCCCACGCTCGGTAATTTGCTCACCAAGCCATACAATTGTCATTGTCCCTGCTGTAAAAGTCATTGCAGAGATAATTCTAAAAAAGAATCCCGGCTCTCTGACAAAAGTCATTCCACCAGGCCCACGCAGACTTTCTAAACCAATGCTCATAAATACAGATTGCAATATAGCTATACCAATTGCCAAATATAAGGAATATTGACTTATCTTTTTATGTCCCTCAGTCCCCTCTTTAGATAATTTTTCAAGAGAAGGGACAACAGCTGTTAAAAGCTGCATTATAATTGAAGCATTAATATAAGGCATTACTCCAAGAGCAAAGATACTTGCTCTTTTAAGCGCTCCACCTGAAAACATATCGAACATCCCAAAAAGTGTACCTTTTGCCTGAGAATCAAAAAAATTTGTTAATGCCTGACTATCGATCCCAGGTGTAGGGATATGACATCCTAACCTATATACAATAAGAAGCCCTATAGTAAAAAATATCCTTTTTCTTAAATCTTCTATATTAAAAATATTTTTTATATTATTTAGCATTAGGTTTTTTCCCTATTTATTTAAATTTTACTAATGACTTGAGTTTTTCCACCGCATGCTTTGATCTTTTCTAAAGCACTATTTGAAAAAGCATGCACTTTAACAATCAAATTTTTTGTAAGAGCACCATTTCCCAGAACTTTTATCAGATCTGTTTTTTTCTTTGCCAATCCTTTTTCTCGTAAAACATCCGGATTTACTTCTGTCCCATTTTCAAAAATATTTAGTTCTTCAAGATTTATAACAAAATATGTTTTACGATTAACATTTTTAAATCCACGTTTTGGGATTCTACGCACCAGAGGCATTTGTCCGCCTTCGAATCCAAGTTTCCTGGAATATCCAGCTCGGGATTTCTGTCCTTTATGCCCGCGACATGATGTTTTTCCATGTCCTGATCCGCTTCCTCTTCCAATTCTTTTTACTTTTTTACAACTCCCGGGAGCTGGTTTAAGTTCATTTATTTTAACTGCCATTTACTATCTCCTTTAAATTATTTCTTCAACTTTTACTAAATATTCCACTAATTTTATCATACCTAAAATCTGAGGAGTAGCAGTATGAATTTTTGAGCTGCTTATTTTACGTAATCCTAAAGATTTTATAGTCTTTTTATGATTCTCTTTTGTTCCAATTATACTTTTAACTAATGTTACTTTTATTTTTCTATCCATAAAAGAAAAACCTTTCTTCATAAATTATTCTTCTTTAATTTCCTCTGAATCGTCTTTGTTTTTTCCACGTAATCTTTCAACATCTTCTCTACTTTTAATCTGTTTCAATGCAGCAAGTGTAGCTCTAACAACATTCAATGGATTATTAGAACCTATTGATTTTGCCAATACATCCTGAAAGCCAGCTAATTCCAATACAGCTTTAACTGCAGAACCTGCTACTAATCCTGTCCCTTCAGAAACAGGTTTTAAAAGCACTCTTGCTGCACCATAATGTCCTATTACTCCATGATGTATTGTGGTTTTGTTAACAGGAACTTTAATCAAATTCTTTTTGGCGTCCGAAATTGCTTTTAAAATAGCTCCCGAAACCTCTCGCGATTTTCCATAACCATCACCAATATGACCTTTATGGTCACCAATAACAACAAGTGCAGTAAAACTAAAACGCCGACCCCCTTTAACTACTTTTGCCACTCTGTTAATCTTTACAACTTTATCAATTAATTCTAATTCATCAATATTAATACGAGTCAACTTGTCACCCCCATAGTAAGAAGATTATTTAAAAAATCAAACCTTTTTCTCTTGCAGCATCTGCTAATGCTTTTACTCTACCATGATACAAATAACCACCTTTATCAAAAACAATTTTTTTAATACCCATATTAAGGGCTTTCTCTGCTATTTTTGCTCCAACTATTTTAGCAGAATTTATATTACCACCTGTTTTAATTTCACTTTTTATCTCTTTTGTTAAAGTAGATTGAGAAACCAAAATTTTTCCTTCTGCATCATCTACTAGTTGTGCATATATATGGTTCAAACTGCGATAAACGTTTAAACGTGGAAGCTCTTTAACCCCAAATATTTTTTTTCTATTTCTCTTATGTCTTTTTTTTCTTAATATTTCTTTTATCTGCTTCTGCATATTTAACCTCACATTTTTAAGAAAGGTTATCGTACTACCTCTCCATCTTTTACCTATTATATTAATCAATTTATATTAATCAATTATTTTTTAACAGATTTACCTGCTTTTCTTCTAATATATTCACCTTCTACTTTTATCCCTTTTAACTTATATGGTTCAGGCTCTTTAAAAGAACGTATTGTTGCTGCAACATGTCCAACTTTTTGTTTATCAAAACCATTAACTGTTATAGAATTCGGTTCCCCCAATACAATTTCTATACCATCTGGAACCTGATATACTATTGGATGAGAATATCCCAGCTGCATGGTTAAAGTTTTTCCACTAATTTGAGCACGAAAACCAATTCCATTTATTTCAAGTTTTTTATTAAATCCTGTTGTTACTCCTATAATCATATTATTTATTAATCTTGTAGTAAGCCCATGTAAAGATTTATAAAAGTTATTATCTTCCGGCCTTGCAACTTTAATAATATTATTATCTTTTGTTATCTTTAATTTTTCATTAAAATGCTGTATAAGTTTGCCCTTTTTACCTTCAACTTTTACTTCATTTTTAGGACTTATTTCTACTTTTACTCCATCAGGTATTATTACGGGCATTAAACCTATCCTTGACATAAATTTCCCCCTTTAAAACAGTATATCGGACAACTGTATTCTTTTTACCACACATAGCAAATTATTTCTCCACCTATGCTCTTTTTCCGTGATTCTCTGTCTGTCATCACACCGCAAGAAGTAGAAATAATTGCTGTTCCCATTCCACTTAAAACTCTAGGTAGCTTATCCGCTCTTGAATAAACACGCAATCCAGGCTTACTTATTCTTACTAATTGAGAGATAACTTTCTCTTTATTAGCACTATATTTAAGATAAATTCTGATAATACCTTGCTTTCTATCCTCAATATATTTATAATTCTTAATATATCCTTCATTTTTTAAAATCTTTGCTATTTCCATTTTTAGCTTTGATGCAGGAATATCTACCTTTTCATGAAAAACATTATTTGCATTCCTTATTCTTATAAGCATATCTGCAATAGGATCTGTCATCGACATAAAACAATCACCTCCACGATTTTAACACTCCACTCTTAAAATAGTTTACTTATATAAAAACTTTAACTCCGTATATAAATATATGGATTAAAGAGAAGAGTTTCTCAATTAATTGTTTAAAACAATTTACCAACTTGCTTTTATAATTCCTGGGATTAAACCTTCAAGCGCCAATTTTCTAAAACAAATACGACACATCCCAAACTTTCTAATATAACCGCGCGGCCTTCCACAAATTTTACAGCGGTTATATTCGCGTACTTTGTATTTCTGCTTTTTCTTATTTTTTACAATCAAAGATTTTTTAGCCAAATATTTCCTCCTTCATTTCCGTTTCTATTTATAAATGACTGTTTACTGATCTCCGTATTAATCTTTTCTAAACGGCATCCCCATAAAATTTAATAATTCTTTTGCTTCCTCATCATTTATTGCAGAGGTAACAATTACGATATCCATACCTCTTATCTGATCAATTTTATCATAATCAATTTCCGGAAAAATAAGTTGTTCTTTTATTCCGATAGCATAATTGCCTCTTCCATCAAAAGATTTAGCAGAGACACCTCTGAAATCTCTGATTCTTGGTAAAGCGATGTTCATGAATCTGTCAAGAAATTCATACATTTTATTTCCATGTAAAGTAACTTTGCACCCAACTGGTAATCCCTGTCGTAATTTAAAAGTTGCTATAGACTTTTTTGCTCGTCTTATAATAGGACGCTGTCCTGTAATTGCTGCTAATTCCAGAACTGCAGCATCAAGAGCTTTTTGATCTTGAACAGCTTCCCCAACTCCCATATTTACCACAACTTTTTCGATTTGAGGAACCTGCATTTTATTTTTATATGCGAATTTCTTAATCATTTTTGGAGTTACTTCTTCTAAATATTTCTTTTTCATTCTCGGTACAGCCATAATTTCCCCCCATTTTTTAGTTCGGTAATACCAAAAATTAACCACAGAGAACACAGAGAAACCCTTAAATAGTAATGAGTTAGAAGACTCTTTATATTCTCCCCCCTCTGTGTTATAGGTGTTAAGTTAAGCATATCGAATTAATATCAATTTAGCCAATAAAAATAACTGTAAACTGTAAAATGAATAATGTAAAATTAAAAATCAGGAAACAACACCGTTCATCTTTAGCTCCTTCATTTTAAATTTTACATTTTACAGTATCCATTTTACAGTTCATACTTTTAATCATCCTGTTAACTATCCAATCATTTCTTTACAGCGTTTACATACACGTATTTTTTTACCTTCTTCTAAAACAGTGTTATTTGTACGTGTAGGTTTATTGCATTTCGGACATACAATACTTAA
>JACRDZ010000057.1 GCA_016212735.1 Candidatus Firestoneibacteriota bacterium
ATAATGTCAAGTATTATTTTTTACTAGGCACTACATTTGTGTTTTTGATGTTTTTTATGGAAAACCCCTTATTTATCAAGGAGGCTGTTTTCGATTTTTTTGAAAAAGGGATAAAGTCGAGATATACAGCAATAATCATATATTTCTCAAAATCAATTTCATCTTCTGTTAGAAGAACTTCCTTTTTTAGCTCCTTTTTAAACTCAATCCATGAATTTACATCTGTAATAACCTGTTTGCCTGGTTCTATCGGCCCTCCAGTCCCTTTATATATATTTATAAAATCTATTTGTTTAGATGAGTTCTTTTCCATACATGCTAAAGCAAAAATAATAACTACCATAACGGAGATTATTCTATTATACATAGAAATACCTCAAAATATCCTCTCTATTTGTTCCTTATATATTTTTCTTATTTTATTAAATATATTTATATACTCTTCTGATCTGTAATCCATATATGTCCATTCCCACGGCATAAAAGTTTTGTTTCTATATACAAGTGTACATTCAGCAAAAATTCCTTTACCTAAATGTATTCTGTGAGAATAATTTTTAGTAGTTGCTAATACAAATTTTGATAAATCAAGATAGCCTGGGTCCAGATTTATTTTACGCTCATTGCAAACTGAACTCTTTTTTTCAAGTTCATTTGTTTTTACTTTAATATCAAGCAATTCTTCCGAATCAATTAGAGTTTGAAAGCTGAGAATAATCCGAAAAATAGGGATTCCCATCTCTTTATTATAAAAATCAGTAAAATTAAAATTTATTATAGGAGAAATATAATCCATATCTCCATAAATTTCTGTTAATTCTTTGCATATATTCGTAAATATTTCAGAAGATGAATATAATACAGGAATAACAAGTTTTGCTTTTACAGGATATCTTATCTCTCCCATTTGTTAATACTCCAAAGGACTACGTACTCCCATTACATGCATTAACACATATCCCGCATATATGCTGCCCTATACCTGGTTCGCGGGAAAATATAGTCAATTTTTCAAGGCATCTGCTTAAATTAAACTGTTCCGGAGATTCACCAATAGCATTTGCAGGGCATGAAGTTATGCATTTTAAACATCCTGGAGGACATTTATTACCCAAAGGTGCATCAGGGATTAAAGGAGCATCAGTTAGAATAGATATATACCTTACATGAGCACCAAAATCCGGATTAACTAAAAGATTGTTTTTACCAAGCCACCCTAATCCGGCAAGATATGCAATTTTACGATGAGATAAATGAGCAGAAAAATTTTTCCAGTCAAGAAGCTGTGATGCAGGAATCGGCATTGCAATAAATCCGGATTGATGCAGACAACTGGCTATCTTCAATGATGCCACATCAAGAAGAATATTAATTTTTTTATAATGTTGAGCATATAATTTACTTGGCGATTCAATATTTGTTGCTAAAATCGGCGCTGAAAGCACATATCCAAGTGACACAGCCCTATTAAGACCTGTCAAAACTACCTTAGGCTCTATATTGAATGAACTTTTTATTTCAGTAATATCTGCTATTCCAAATAAAATACAACCTTCATTTTTTGCAATTTCTTTTAAATTTTCTTTTTGCATTTTGCTCCTAATTTTATTTATTCCGGCTGAATGCTGACAGCTAACGGCTGAACGTTTACCTTATTATTAAGTCGGTTAATAGCTTCAATGGCTTCTTCCCCTGAAATTAAATCATCAGCTTTAAAAGTATTATCATTAAATCCTGTTAAAACACCGTCTAATGAACTTGAAATTACTGCATTAAACCTCTCATGAAGCGGAGGGACATCTTTATAAGGAGAAACACTAATTAATTTTGAAAAATCCTTATCTATAATTTTCTCATAAGATAGCTTTGCTCTTATATTTTTCAAACATAGAGCGAATTCACCTTTTGTAACAGATTTTGTTGGTAAAAACATACGATTTGGGAAAAGATCCATAATACCCGTCTCTACAATCTTTTTAATATAATCATATGCCCAATGATCATCAATATCAATTATTATTACACCTTTTATTCTGTCAGTTATTCTTCTTTCCAGTTCAAATTTTTCTACTAAAAGAACTGCTAATTCTTCTCTTGTAAGATTTAAAGATTTAGATATTTCCTCCATTCTGACAGATATATCAGTATCTCTTTCTTGTAATTTTATAAAATTGAATGCTTTTTTATTTTCTGGATCAATTTTTTGTATCTGACGATAATACTTATATGCCATTTCATTGTTTTTTCTCATCTCATAAATCTTTGCCTGTCCAAGAAGAGCAGGGATATAAGCTTTATTAATTGCTTGAGCTTTTTTATAGTATTCTTCAGCTTTTTCTATATTATTCTTTTCAAGATAGACATCTGCAATTTTAATATAAACAGGAATATATCCCGGGAAATCCTGTTCTGCTGTAAAATATTTTTCATAGGCATCATCAAAATAACCATTTTTATAAAGAATATCTCCTATTAAAACACCTTGTAATACATTATTCATCTTCCTTTTAATTATATCTAACTGCATTGAAACAGATTCGTCTCTTTCATCAGGGTTTAGTTTTTCCAGAACTTCCATAGCTTTTGGATAGTCCTTTTTCTGAAAAAAAATTCTTGATATACCAAGATATGCAGGCACGTAATTATCATCATACCTGATTACACTTCTGTAAATCTCCAGAGCCTGATCAAATTTATTATTATAAGAATATATCTTACCAAGCTCTATATAAGAAGGAAAAAAATTATCATTTATTTCTATGCTTTTTTTAAATGCTTCTATGCTTTCTTCGATCTCTCCTTTTTCAAATAAATATCTTCCTTTATTATAATGATTTTCTGCACTATTTTCATACAATTCTTTCTGCTTTTTTAATTCAGAAAGACCTTCCTGCGCTTCTTTATTAAGAGGAGAGACAGATAACACATGTGAATAATACTTTTCTGAATTTTCAAAGTCATTTATATGAAGATAAGTTTCTGCTATTTTTAAAAACACATCTGTATTATGCGGAGAAAGCCCTAATATTTCAAAATACAAAAGTAGAGTTTTTTCATAGTTATTGTTAATCATATATGCAATAGCAAGATTAAAATATGTTTCCAGATTTTTATTATTATACTCCAGTGCTTTTTCAAATTCATAAATAGCTTCAGAATATTTTTTTTGCTTTAATTTTTTATTACCATTATTGAAATGTTCTTCATATAAGGGGATATTCTCTTCTTTATTTATATGAATTTGCGCTTTATTAATATATGCTTCCTTCTGATCTGATTCTTTTTCATCTGACTGAGCTCTTATACTTTTAAAATAAAACATATTCAGAATAAAAAATATGCACAGAATAAAATTGATTTTTACGTATATATTATTTATTTCCATTATAATT
This sequence comes from Candidatus Firestoneibacteriota bacterium, assembly GCA_016212735.1. The sequence continues at coordinate 3,393 of JACRDZ010000057.1, forward strand.
TAGCCCTTATTTTATAGCTCTTTTGAAATTCTTTCTGCAATTTCTGAAAGAGACATACATTCAACATCAAACCATGTAACTTCTTTTAATTTTTTAAACCATGTAATCTGCCGTTTTGCGTATTTTCTTGTATTTTGTTTTATAAGTTCTATTGCTTTTTCTAGAGTTTGTTCCCCTTCTAAATAATCCCACAATTCCTGATACCCAATCCCCTCAAAACCCGGAGAACTTTTATTGTACCCCATTTGTTTTAATTTCTTTATCTCATCTAGCAAACCACTGGAAATCATTTTATCAACGCGTTCATTGATTCTACGGTACAATTTTTCCCTTCTTAAGTTTAACCCAAAAATTTTATATTTATAATTTATTGGCATAGTGCTTTTGGTCTTATGCCTGGATATAGGGGCGCCTGTTTGTTTAAAAACTTCCAGCGCTCGGATTATACGATACTTATCATTGATATGTATTTTTTCTGCTGATATAGGATCAACTTTTTTTAATTCATTATATAATACACCATGGCCTTTTTCTAAAGCTATTTTTTCGAGTTCCTCCTGTATTTTATTATCTCTACGAGGAGAGTTAAAAATTCCTTCTATTAAAGCTCGTATATAAAGGCCTGTCCCTCCTGTTATTATTACATTTTTGCCTCTTTCAAAAATCTCCTGTATGATTTTTTCTGCTTCATTTTTGTATTCACCTGCGCTATAAAGTTCATCAGGTGTTACTATGTCTATCATATGATGAGATATATGCTGCAAATCTTCCTTTAATGGCTTTGCTGTACCTATATCCATAAATTTATATATCTGCCTTGAATCAGCTGATATTATTTCAGCAGAATTTTTTTCAGCCAGAATAAGCGCTAATTTACTCTTCCCACTGGCTGTTGGTCCTAAAATAATTAATAGTTCTTTTTGCATTAGCAAAATTTTAACATAAAATAATTGAAATGCAATTTATTTTCTATCAAGAGTAACTATGTGAGGGTATTAACTTGCTGATAATCGTATGGTTTAAAAGGATATATTTTATTGTACCGTAACATGTATAAAACTATTCAAAACATTATTATTTTATTTTATAACACATATTACACGTGCATCATATTCTCCTGAAGCTTGATAAATCAGCGATTCAACAGCACGATCATCTTTGATTACACCTAAAGCTTTTATGTTTGAAATCTTACATTCGCGCTTTTATCATTTAATGCCATAATAAGAGGTTCAACTATGTTATTTGATGGAACAAAATTATCAGGGAATAAATAAAAATGTTCAGTAAAATTTTCTTCAAACAAATAAGCTATTCTAAATCTTATAGTTTCGTTTTCATTATTTTTAAGTTCATATAATAAAGGTTCAATTGAAGGTTTCCCTATTGTTAATAATGCTCCTGTCTTCCGCAATGCAGCACCCTAAAATTTTCATTTTTTTCGATGAGTGTTCTTAACAATTCCTGCTCCTCGCTCATTTTAAGAACAACTTTTTCTTGCTTTAGGGATTTTGGCAGAAGATATTCAATCTCATACATTGTATGCGTTAATTCGCTGGCTCTTTTTACTGAGATCGGAGTTTTAGTTAATTGCAAGATTCTTTCCAATTCTTGGAATTTGCCGTCTTTGGAAAAACCGATTTTGCGCAAATCATCTTCATCTTCCGCTTCAAAATAAAGTGTTCAGAAACTTCCCAAGAAAGAAATTAACCACAGAGAACACAGAGTATTTTTATTTATTACTCTGTGTTCTCAAAAAAAAACAAGAAAGATCATGAAATACAAAGCTTTTATAAGTAAAAATTAATTTGAGGACACAGAGTTTTTAAATTATAAATATATCTCAGTGTACTCTGTGGTTCATTTCTTCGGTTTTGGGGAATTTCTGTAAAGTGTTGTCATATCGTAAAAAACCACGGAAATATTGCCTCGCAAAACCTTGCGGCTATGTTCAAACAGGATAAACAAACAAAGACGGTTGGCTGGCAAACTGTTTTTGATGCAATCGGATTTGAGCTTTCAAGTATAATTTTTCGATGTCTTTAGGATTATTAGCAGAACCAATGGTTTCAATAACTTTATATTGTTTTTGTTCTTTGGCTATTATCTGAACACTTACCGAACCACTACGATTTTTATTTTTTACAAATGATTATTTGCTTCCTTTTGCAATGGGGTTTGCAAATACGGGGATGCACCCATAGAGACACCCATATTTGACAAAAACGTACTAATCAATTATATTAATCTTTAATCTATAAAAGAGGTTTATTATGATTGCCGTTGGGATTTTAGTTATGAGTGACAGAGCATTTCAAGGGAAATATGAAGATAAAAGTGGCAAGACTGTTCAGGAAATAATTGAAGAAGATGCACAATATAAAGTAAAAGAATATGAAATAATCCCTGATGAAAAAGATATAATTGTGGGCAAGCTAAAAGAATACACGGATATAAAGAAACTAGATCTTATTATTACTTCAGGTGGGACTGGTTTATCAACCCGTGATGTTACACCAGAAGCTACACGTGAGGTTATCGAAAAAGAAATACCGGGTATGGCAGAAGCAATGAGAAAAATAGGTATAGAAAAAACACCTTTTGCAATGCTTTCAAGAGCTATTGTAGGATTACGAAAAAAAACTCTCATTATCAATCTTCCAGGCAGCCCAAAAGCAGTAAGAGAAAATTTAGAAGTAGTACTCCCTGTTATTCCTCATGCACTTGGGAAACATTAATTATGGAGGGGTTAAAATGAAAGTAGAAGAAATAATGCATGTTGTTACCAAACTACCGTATGATACAAGTGTGACAGAAGCAGCGAATGTTATGGATCAAAAAGTAATTGGCTCTATCCTCGTTGAGGAAAATGGCAAAGTTATAGGAATAGTAACTGAAAGAGATATATTAAGGAAAATAGTTGCAAAACGGCAAAATGCAGATAAATTAACCATTAAAGAAATTATGAATGCACCATTAATAACAGTAGAGGCTGATACTGATATATATGATGCAAGTAAAATTATAGCAAACAATAATATAAGAAGATTGATCATAACAGAGAAAGATAAAATTGTTGGAATAGTAACAGCAAGTAACATAGCTAAAAACCTGAGATATGTAATCGGGAAAAAAGTCGTGAGTATTTCTGGTTCAAAACATTTCAGGCCGAATTATGAAAAGCCATAGGATAATATTTTTAAATATTTTTTAAAAAAACACTTGCATTTAAAAAAAAATGTAGTATAATATATTTTTCCAAATTGATACTATTTGAACATGTGAGTCACATGTAGCAAATAAGTCGCTTTGGTGAGGCTACAGACCAGAATAAAATCTTCCAAAATTCTGCGTTTGATATTTTTTACTTGACACCAAAAATTGTTTTTGATAAACTTTAGCCTTCATTTTTTATGTTTTTGGAAAATTTATTTTATACTTAATAAAAAAAATAATTAAATTATTAGGAGTAATATGCCAACAATAAGACAATTAATTAGAAAAGGAAGAAAGTCAGTAATTTCAAAAAGTAAATCTCCTGCGATTACAGGGAGTCCGCAGAGAAGAGGAGTATGTATAAGGGTATACACAACAACTCCTAAAAAACCTAATTCAGCTTTACGTAAAGTTGCAAAAGTCAGACTCACAAACGGTATAGAAATAAATTGCTATATACCGGGAATAGGGCATAATTTGCAGGAACATTCTATTGTTATGGTACGTGGCGGCAGGGTGAAAGATTTACCTGGAGTTAGATATCATATTGTTCGTGGAGTTTTAGATACAGTAGGAGTACAGAATCGCAAGCAGGGCAGGTCTAAATATGGAGTTAAAAGACCTAAAAGTCAATAATTAATGACTGATTACTGAATAAAGGAGCAGCAATGCCAAGAAGAAAGATAGTAATAAGAAGAGAATATTTGCCAGATCCAAAATTTAATAGCGATATTATTACCAGATTTATTGGTCATTTAAATAAGAATGGCAAAAAAAGTACTGCAGAAAGAATTTGTTATGGCGCACTTGATATTGTTGGTGAAAAAACTCAAAAAAATTCTCTAAAAGTTTTTAAACAGGCATTAGAAAATACTAAACCATTATTAGAAGTAAGATCCAGAAGGGTTGGCGGGTCAACCTATCAGGTTCCTGTTGAAGTAAGACCTTCTCGCAGGATTACATTAGCTATGCGCTGGATGATTACTTATGCTAAACAGAGAAAAGGAAAAGGGATGCAGGAAAGTCTGGCAACAGAGATTATAGATGCATTCAATAATACAGGTGCAAGTGTAAAAAAGAAAGAAGATACACATAAAATGGCTGAAGCAAATAAAGCTTTTGCACATTATCGATGGTAGCACTAAAACTTTAAATGAATAAGGATAATTGATAGTCATGGAAAAAAAGATATACCCAATGGATAAGCTAAGGAACATAGGGATTGCTGCTCATATAGATGCAGGAAAAACTACAACAACAGAACGTATTTTATATTATACAGGTGTAACATATAAGATAGGGAATGTTGATGAAGGTAATACTGAAATGGACTGGATGGAGCAGGAAAAGGAAAGAGGTATTACTATTACTTCCGCTGCAACTACATGTTTCTGGAAAGATATAAGAATTAATATTATAGATACTCCGGGACATGTTGATTTTACTGTTGAAGTTGAGAGGTCTTTAAGAGTGCTTGACGGCGCTGTTGCTGTATTTTGTGCTGTTGGCGGTGTACAGCCGCAGTCTGAGACAGTATGGAGACAGGCTAATAAATATAAAGTTCCAAGAGTTGCATTTGTAAATAAAATGGATAGAATAGGGGCAAATTTTGAAAAAGCAGTTAATTCAATGCGGGAAAAATTGGGGGCAAATGCTTCTCCTATACAAATTCCGATTGGATCAGAAGAAAATTTTAAAGGAGTTGTAGATCTTGTTGAAATGAAGCAGATTATTTGGAGTGGAGAAGAATTAGGTGCTCGTTTTGAAGTTCAGGATATAAACTCCGATTATATTGAAAAAGCTAAGAAATTCAGAGAAAAGCTTATTGAAGCTCTTTCTGAGCATGATGAAGAAATAATGACTAAATATCTTGACGGAACAGAAATAACAAAAGAAGAAATCAAGAAGAGTATCCGCAGGCAAACTATTAATGGTGTATTTTTTCCTGTATTGTGCGGTACTGCTTTTAAAAATAAAGGGGTTCAGCCATTGCTGGATGCTGTAATAGATTATTTGCCTTCTCCTATGGATTTACCGCCTGTAAAAGGTATTAATCCATCAACAGAAAAAGAAGAATTAAGAGTTTCAGATAATAATGTTCCTTTCTCTTCACTTGCTTTTAAAATTGCGACAGACCCTTACGTTGGCAAGCTTACTTATTTTAGAGTATATTCAGGTAAATTAACCTCTGGTTCATATATATATAATTCAAGTAAAGATAATAAAGAAAGAATCGGCAGAATTTTACATATGCATGCAAATAAAAGAGAAGATATTGATGAAGTATGTGCAGGAGATATTGCTGCAGCTGTTGGATTAAAAGATACTACTACAGGAGATACTTTGTGTGACACTAATTCTCCTATTATTTTAGAAAAAATCATTTTTCCAAATCCTGTAATTTCTGTTGCTATTGAACCTAAAACTAAAGCTGATCAGGAAAAAATGGGAATAGCTCTGAATAAATTAGCAGAGGAAGACCCTACTTTCAAGATTAGAATAGATGAAGAAACAGGGCAGACGATTATTGCAGGAATGGGGGAATTGCATCTTGAAATATTAGTGGACAGAATGCTGAGGGAATTTAAAGTAGAAGCAAATGTTGGTAAGCCGCAGGTGGCATATAGAGAAACAATTAAGAAATCAATTGAAATTGAAGGTAAATTTATTCGTCAGTCAGGCGGACGTGGTCAATATGGACATGTATGGTTGAAGTTAGAACCGCAGGGAAATGGTAAAGGTTTTGAATTTGAAAATGAAGTTGTAGGAGGAACTATTCCAAGAGAATATATTCCTGCCGTTCAAAAGGGTGTTATTGAAGCTATGGAAAGAGGTGTTTTGGGCGGATATCCTGTTGTAGACGTAAAAGTAAGCGTGTTTGATGGTTCTTATCATGATGTTGATTCTTCTGAGATGGCATTTAAGATTGCTGCATCAATGGCTTTTAAGGATGGAGCCAAAAAAGCTGATCCTATTTTTCTGGAACCTATTATGAGTATTGAAGTTGTTGTTCCTGAAGATTTTATGGGAGATATAATAGGTGATTTAAGTTCTCGTCGCGGAAAAATAGAAGGTATGGAACATCAGGCAAATGCCAGAGTTATTAAAGGAACAGTTCCCCTTGCAGAAATGTTCGGATATGCTACTGATTTAAGATCAAAGACACAGGGACGCGGTACATATACAATGGAATTTGCTCATTATTCAGAAGTTCCAAAAAATATAGCAGAGCAGATAACAGCTAAAGTAAAATAATAAAATATAGGAGGATAAAGATATGGCAAAAGAGAAATTTGAGAGAACGAAACCGCATGTAAACATAGGGACAATAGGGCATGTAGATCACGGTAAGACTACATTAACATCAGCAATAACAAAATGTTTATCAAAAGAAGGATTTGCGGAATTCCGTGCATATGATCAGATAGATAATGCACCGGAAGAGAGAGAGAGAGGAATAACAATAGCGACAGCGCATGTAGAATACCAGACAAAGAACAGACATTACGCACATGTAGATTGTCCTGGTCATGCAGATTACATAAAGAACATGATAACAGGAGCTGCCCAGATGGACGGGGCGATATTGGTAGTAAGCGCAGCAGACGGTCCAATGCCGCAGACAAGAGAGCATATATTGTTAGCAAGACAGGTAGGAGTGCCGTATATAGTAGTGTTCATGAATAAAGTGGATATGGTAGATGATAAAGAGTTAATGGATTTGGTAGAGATGGAAGTAAGAGAGCTGTTAACGAAGTATGAATTTCCAGGAGATGATATTCCAATAATAAAAGGGAGTGCACTCCTAGCGCTGGAATGCGGATGCGGAAAAGGAGAATGTGATAAATGCGGACCAATAAGGAAGTTATTGGACGAAGTAGACAGATATATACCGGAGCCAAAGAGGCCTATAGATAAGCCTTTCTTGATGCCAGTGGAAGATGTATTCAGCATAACAGGACGAGGTACAGTAGGGACAGGGCGGGTAGAGAGGGGAGTAGTGAAGATAGGGGATGAAATAGAGATAGTAGGATTAACAAAAGAGATAAAGAAATCAACAGTTACAGGGATAGAGATGTTCAGAAAACTTCTGGATGAAGGAAGAGCAGGTGATAACGTAGGAGTGTTATTGAGAGGAATAGAGAAGAATGAGCTTGAGAGAGGGCAGGTATTGGCGAAACCTGGGTCAATAACACCGCATACAAAGTTTAAAGCAGAAGTATATATATTAACAAAAGAAGAAGGGGGAAGACATACACCTTTTTTCAAGGGATACAGGCCGCAGTTTTATTTCAGGACAACAGATGTAACAGGAGTGGCAAATTTACCAGAGGGGACAGAGATGGTAATGCCTGGAGATAATGTAAATCTGGTAGTAGACCTAATAACTCCGATAGCAATGGAGAAAGAATTAAGATTTGCAATACGAGAAGGCGGACACACAGTAGGAGCAGGTGTTATAACAGAAGTAATAGAATAAAAATATATGGGAGATAATATTGTGATAAGCAAGCAAAAAATAAGAATATGTTTACGAGGTTTTGATCATAGAGTTCTTGATCAGTCTGTAACAGAAATAATAGACACTGTAAGAAGAACAGGTTCACGTATATCCGGTCCTGTTCCGCTTCCAACAAGAAAAAACAGATATACTGTTTTAAGATCACCTCATGTAGACAAAAAATCTCGTGAACAATTCGAGATGAGAACTTACAAGAGAATAATTGATATAATTGATCCTTCTTCACAGACAGTTGATGCTTTAATGAAGCTGGATCTTGCATCAGGTGTAGATGTAGAAATAAAATTATAAATTTATAAATAAAGTTTTAAGTAGTAAGTAAAGAAGTTAAGTTTCAAACTTAGAACTAAAAACTAATTTAGAGTATAGGAATTTCAATGTTGAACGCTCTAGGTTCTTGGGTCTAGGCTCTAGGGAAAAGAATTGGGGTTTTTCCCTACAGCCTGGAAACTAGACCCTGGAGCTAAAGTCGCGAGCGAAGCGAGCCTAACTTGCAGTATAGGAATTTCAAAGTTTGGTTATAACGCCTCATAAATGAGGCAACTACATTAAATTAAAATTTTTGTAGTTGCCTGATTTATCAGGCTTAATTTAAAATGAAGATATTATATGAACTGTAAAATGGATACTGTAAAATGTAAAATTTAAAATGAAGGAGCTAAAGATGAACGGTGTTGTTTCCTGATTTTAAATTTTACATTATTCATTTTACAGTTTACAGTTGTTTTTAGAAAGTGTTGCTGCTGAACGCAGCCTAATTTGAAATTTTTTTGGAGGCTTATATGATTACGGAAATAATCGGAGAAAAAGTTGGAATGACTCACATATTTGATAAAGATGGTAGTGTTATTCCTGTTACTGTAATAAATACAAAACCAAATATTGTTATACAGAAAAAAAATATGGAAAAAGATGGATATAATGCAGTACAGTTAGGTTTTGGAACTGTAAAAAAAGGTAAAACTAATAAACCATTACAGGGGCAATTTAAAGCAGCAAAAACTGAACCTCTTAAAGTTTTAAAAGAAGTTATTGTTGCGAATTCTCAAGAATTTCAAATTGGTCAGGAAATAAAGAATGATATTTTTAAAGAAGGAGATTTTGTTGATGTCAGAGGTATAAGTAAAGGTAAAGGTTTTGCCGGAGTTATGAAAAGATATAATTTTCATGGTGTACCAGCAACACATGGTGTATCAGTAATGCATAGAAGAGCAGGATCAGTTGGATGCCGGTCTTTCCCAGGAAAAGTTATGAAAGGGAAGAAGATGGCAGGTCATATGGGGGATGAAACAGTAAGTGTACTTAAGTTAAAAGTTATTAGAAGTGATGTAGAAAAAGGCATACTATTAATTAAAGGTGCTGTCCCAGGAACATACGGCGGTGTAGTAGAAATAAAAAAGACAGTTAAAAGAATAAAGAATAAAAGTAAAAAATAAACAGTTAATAAGGGATAAATATTATGATAAGCATTACAATTAGAGACATGCAAGGTGGACAAAAAGGCAGTATAAATCTAAGTGAGGATATATTTGCAGTATCAGGTAAGAAATCTATTCTTTATGATGTGGTTAGAATGCAGAGAAGTAATTCCAGACAGGGGAATGCTTCAACTAAGAATAGAGCTGAAGTAAATAAAACAGGTAAAAAACCATGGAAACAAAAAGGCACGGGAAGAGCACGTGCAGGTAGTGCTGGATCTCCTATTTGGAAGGGTGGAGGAATAGTTTTTGGGCCAAGACCAAGAGATTACAGTTATGCACTTCCGAAGAAAGTAAGAGAGCTGGCTGTTAAAATGGCTCTTTCGGAAAAATTAAAATCAAATGAGATTGTTATAGTTGAAGATATAAAAATGCCTGAAATAAAAACAAAGAATTTTTGCAGAATTCTAAAAAATTTACAGTTAGAAAATGATAACATATTAATCGTTCTACAGAAAAAAGATGAAAATATTATAAAATCAACAAGGAATTTACCAAAATTAAGGACAATAACTGCGGAATGTTTAAATGTTTATGATATTTTGAGAGCCGATAAAATATTGATTACAAAAGATGCCTTGAATAAAGTACAGGAGGTAATATCCTAATGCTAAATCCATACTCAATAATTAAAAGGCCATATATTACAGAAAAAACTGATAAATACAGGAAAAACTTAAATAAATACACTTTTGAAGTTGATATAAATGCAAATAAATTTGAGATAGTAGAAGCAGTAAAGCAATTATTTAATGTTAAGGTTACTAGTATTAATATTATAAAACTTCATGGTAAAAAAAGATCAATGCGTTTTAAAACACCGGGCAAACGGCCTGATAGAAAAAAAGCTATTGTCACAATTGCTAAAGGTCAAAACATAAATATATACGAAATTGCAGAATAATATAAGGAGATTTATTATATGGGTATAAAAATATTTAACCCAACTTCACCGGCAATCAGAAAAATGAGTGTATCAACTTTTGATGAAATTACAAAGACTGAACCGGAAAAAAGTTTACTTAAACCTTTAAATAATAGTGGAGGTAGAAACTCCTATGGAAGAGTAACCTGCCGATATAAGGGAGGCGGACATAAACGTCAGTATCGTTTAATTGATTTTAAACGGAAAAAAACAGGTATACCAGCAAAAGTTGTCAGTATTGAATATGATCCTAACAGATCATCCAGAATTGCTTTACTAAATTATAAAGATGGAGAAAAATCTTATATTCTGGCACCAGTTGGTTTAAATGTTGGGGATGAAATAATGTCCGGAGAAAATGCAGATATTAGACCGGGAAATGCTTTACCTATAAAGAATATTCCTGTTGGTACTGTTATACATAATATTGAAATGAAACCTGGTAAAGGTGCTGCTTTAGCTCGCAGTGCAGGAATGGCAGCACAAATAATTTCTAAAGAAGAAACTTTTGCACAGATTAAATTGCCTTCCAGTGAAATTAGAATGTTGAGGATTGAATGTTATGCAACTATTGGACAGGTAGGTAATGTTGAGCATGCAAATATAATAGTAGGAAAAGCCGGACGCAGCCGGTGGCTTGGTGTTAGACCTCATGTACGCGGTGTTGCTATGAACCCTGTTGATCATCCTCTTGGAGGTGGACAGGGGAAAACCTCAGGTGGACGACATCCAGTATCTCCCTGGGGGCAATTAGCTAAAGGTAAGAAAACACGTAAAAAGAAAAAAGACTCTAATAGGTTTATTGTAACAAGAAGAAAATAAATTTAATAATTTATTATTAATATAAATTGGAGAGGTAAAAATGTCTAGATCAATAAAAAAGGGGCCTTATATAGATCCCAAATTGATGAAGAAAATGGAAGTTTTAAAAAAATCAGGGGAGAAAAAAGTAATAAAAACCTGGGCCAGAAACTGTACAATTGTCCCTGATATGGTAGGATTCACTCTAGCTGTACACAATGGGAAAAAATTTATACCTATTTATCTGACTGAAAATATGGTAGGGCACAAAATCGGAGAATTTGCACCAACAAGGACTTTTAAATCACATGGTCACCATACTGAACGATCAACATCTTTAAAATAAGGATCTGATTTTTATAAGGAGTTAATTAATGGAAACAAAAGCAAAAGCTACTAAAAAACATATAAGAATAACTGCGCGTAAAATGCGTATGGTAACAGATTTGGTTAGAGGTAAAAGAGTTGATGATGCATTTCATATTTTAAAATATACTCCTAAAAGAGCAGCAGGTGTTATTGAAAATGTTTTGTTATCCTGTGTTTCAAATGCTTCTTCAGTAAAAGGAGTAAATATAGATAATTTAGTTATATCTAAAATTGTTGTAGATTCCGGACCAATAATGAAACGCTTTATGACTAGGGCAATGGGACGTGCATCAGGTATTAAAAAACGTACTTCACATTTAACAATTTTTGTTGGAGAGGAATAATTTTTTATTAACTGAATAAGGAGAGTATTGTGGGACAGAAAACAAATCCAAAAGGATTAAGATTAGGTATTAATAGAACATGGGAATCGTTATGGTATGCTAAAAAGGATTATACAAAATTACTGCATGAAGATTTAAAGATTCGTAATTTTTTATATGATAAATTAAAATTTGGGGGAGTCGCAAAAATATTAATTGAAAGAGCAGCAGAAAAATTAAAAGTAACTATTTTTACTGCACGACCTGGAATTGTAATTGGTAAAAAAGGCAGTGAAATAGAAAAAATAGGTTCGGATTTAAGATCTCATACAGGTAAAGAAGTTAATATTAATATTCAAGAAGTAAAAAATCCCGATCAAAGCGCACTTTTAATAGGTGAAGGAGTAGCAAGGCAGCTGGAAAAACGTATTGGATTTAAAAAAGCTATGAGAAAAGCTGTTACAGTTGCAATGAAAAGCGGTGTTAAAGGGATAAAAATTGTTGTATCTGGACGTCTTGGCGGTTCTGAAATTGCAAGAACTGAATGGTATATGGAAGGGCGTGTACCATTACATACACTAAGAGCAGATATAGATTTTGCAATTGCTGAGGCATCAACAACTTATGGAAAAATTGGTGTTAAAGTATGGGTTTTCAAAGGAGAAATATTTGGAAGTTTGACAGATAAAAACAAAAAAGATAATAA
>JACRDZ010000055.1 GCA_016212735.1 Candidatus Firestoneibacteriota bacterium
ATTCTTCGCTTCGCTCAGAATGACACATAACGTATGCTGTCTGTCATTCTGAGCGAAGCGAAGAATCTGCTTTTACAAAACAAATGTAAGGATAAAATATAATTTATGAAAAAAATTGTTTTATTATTTTTAATTTTTTTTTATTGTATTAATCTCCAAAAAATATCTTGTGAAGAGTTGAGTTTGGAAAAAGCAATTGAGATTGCACTTATTAATAATTCCGATTGGAAAATAAACCAAAAAATTCAGGAAAATGCAATTTTTCAAAAGAAAAAATCAGAAGCAGCATTATTCCCTGCAATTGGCTTATCTCTGAATTATTCTAAAACAAAAAAAGACACTATCGCTTCCAGTGCTTCTGAGAACTATAGTAATTCATTAAGTTTAAATCAGAACATATATAATCGGAAAGTTCGTTTACTTATAGATCAAGCTGAGCTATCTATCAATCAAAGTAAATATAATAATATAAAAGTTAAACATGAAATTATTTTAAATGTCAAAAAAGCTTATTACGGCATATTAAAATTGCAGGCAAGGCTGGATACGCATAATGAAAAACTTTTACGGGATAAGGAGCAGCTTAAGTATGCTGAAAATTTATTAAATATGGGTAAAGCTATAAAGAGTGAAGTCTTGAGAGCTGAAATCACTCTGGAAAAAACAAAACAAAATTTAAATACAACCCGAAATGAACTGAAATCTGCAAAAATGACTTTAAGTAATATTCTTGGTGTAAGTATAGATAATGATTTTCAATATGTCTCAAAAGATAATCTTGATAATGGAATAAAAAAGGTTATCGATGAGCATTTTTTATTGGATGAACATGTAAATAAAGTTACACAAAATAATTATAAACTTAAAATAAAAAATTATGCTAAAGAAATTTCAAGCCTTAATGTGAAAATAGCAAAAACCGGTCATTTGCCGACAGTTACAGGTTCAAGTATCTATAACTGGAGCAATGATAAACCGGATTTTAAAAATAAAGACTGGAGAGTTGGTGTGGCTTTATCATGGACAATTTTCGATGCAGGGCTGACTAATAATTCAATCAGACAAGCTGAGAACGAAAAAGATAAAGTTGAAGAAGAAAAATATAAATTGGAAAAAGAAATTCTTCTTTTAATCAGAAGAACTTACGATGAGCTTGAGGATTTAAGAAGTTCATTGCAAATTACCAAAAAAAGTTTGGAGTTGGCTGAAGAAAATTATAATATTGTAAAAGTACAGTATCAAAATGGTCTGGTATCGAATTTGAATTTGATAGATGCTGAAGTTGTTTATACTGAGGCAAAGATAAATCTTTTAGATGCCTTTTATAATTATAAAATTAAGTTAGCGGAATGGGAGGATGCGATCGGTGAAGAACTCTAATGGTATGAGTGGAAAAACAAAAATAATAATTATTGTAATTGTTGTGATTGGGATAATTTTTTTATTAAATAAATTAATGTCCAATGATAAATCAAAAGATAAACCGGAAGACAGTTTATTTGAAGTTAAGCGCGGGAATCTTATGATATCTGTTAATGTGACAGGAACAATACAACCTTTAAATGTAGTTGAGGTTAAATCAAAAGCTAATGGCAAAATTATTAAAATGCCGGTAGAACAAGGTGATTATTTAACCGAAGGACAACTGATTGCCGAAGTTGAAAAAACATTCACTGAACCACAGGTGGAGCAAGCAGAAGCGGATCTTCTATCAGCTAAAGCTCGATCAGAGCAGGCAAAAATAAATATTGAAATGCAGAAAAAACAAAGTGAAATAGAGATCAGTCAAAAAAAGGAAGCAGTTAAGACAGCTCAAACCGAATTGGAAAAACTTCAAGCACAAATTGAAAATGAAAAAATATCAAACGCTCGTGAGCTTGAAGATGCTAAAAACAATTTAAACATCGCTATGCTTAGACTCAATAAGCTTCAAATAGGATCACGTCCGGAAGAAATTAAACGAGCCGAAGCGACTTTAAGCCAAGCAAAATCTAATTTTGAAATGGTTCAAAAACAGCATGAAAGACTTAGCAAGCTTGGTGAGCAAGGATATGTTTCTCGCGAGGATATGGATAATTCAAAAACAAAATTTGAAGATGCAAAAGCGCAATATGAATTAACAATTCAAAATCTGGAAATTATTAAAAATCCGTCTACTAAAGAAGATATCGAACTTGCAAATCTGCAAATTAAGCAAGCTGAATTCAGCATAAGAGCTGCAGTGGAAAAAATAAAAAACGAATCAATAAGAGAAAAAGATATTTCAATAGCAGAAGCGCATTTGCGAGATGCTGAAAACGCTCTGGAATTAGCTTTGTCAAATCAATCACAGATAGAGATACGTAAAAAAGAAGTTGAATCAACCGAAGCTCAGGTTGTGCGCGCACGATCAGGATTAAAAGAAGCAAAAGACAGATTAAAAGACACATTGGTTACAGCACCGATATCAGGTACTATTTTGCTGAAAATGGTTGAAGAGGGCACTGTTATATCTTCCGGTATGTCTCAAGTTACAAACGGTGCAACACTTGTGACTATGGCAGATTTAAATAAGGTTTATATCAAAGCAAATGTAGATGAGACAGATATCGGAAAAATTGTTTTAAACCAACCTGTTAAAATTATTGTTGATGCTTTTCCAAAAGAAGATTTTAAAGGAAAAGTAGTGAGAATCGCTCCACAGGGTGTTGTTGTGCAAAATGTAACAACATTTGAAATAACTCTTGAGATTGAAAATCCAAGCTCGATTCTTAAGCCGGGGATGAATGCATCATTGGAAATAGTGTCAACAAATTTGAATAATATTATATTTGTTCCTAATGATGCTGTTAAAGAGATGAAAGGGAATAAAGTTGTATTTTTAATTAAAGATGGCAAGCCAACACCTAAAAATGTAAAAACAGGGATTAGTAACTGGGAGTTTACTGAAATTGTATCAGGCTTATCAGAAGGTGATAAAATTAGCAAAACCGGTAACGGTGATAAAAAAGGTCGTAATGTCCCACCTATGGGCGGGATGGGATTCTTTGGCGGCGGGTCAGGGTCAAAAGGAAAGTAAATTGGGTGATGGGTAAATGTCATGTAAGGGCAGGTCTTGCACCTGCCCTTATCCGGAGAAAGTATGATTGAATTTAAAAATATAACAAAAACTTATCGTACCGGTAAGATCGCTTTTAATGCACTTTCCGGTGTTAATTTAAAAATCGAGCCAGGTGAATTTGTTGCAATCATGGGACCCTCAGGATCAGGGAAGTCAACATTATTGCATATAATGGGATTATTGGATCGTCCTGATTCGGGTGAATTTTTTTTTAACAGAAAAGATGTTACCAAATTAACCGATGATGAACTTGCAGTTGTGCGGAATCAATCACTTGGTTTTGTTTTTCAGCAATTTCATTTGCTTCCTCGCCTGACAGCTGTGGAAAATATAGCACTCCCTCTGATATATGCCGGAAGAAGACATCTTGTTGAAAATGCTAAAGAAAAATTAAAAGCTGTGGGACTTGCTGAGCGTGGATCTCACTATCCAAATGAGTTATCCGGCGGTGAACAGCAGAGAATAGCTATTGCTCGTTCTTTGATCAATGAGCCTCCTGTGATTTTAGCGGATGAACCAACCGGTAATCTTGATACAAAAAGCGAAGAGGAAATAATAACAATTTTAAAAAATCTTAATAAGCAGGGTAAGACTGTTGTTATGATTACCCATGAAAATGAAGTTGCCGAACATGCAAAAAGAATAATACGGATGCGTGATGGAAAAATTATTTCCGATGAAATAAAAGTACCGCTAACTACTCCTGTATGTGCTGCGAGTGAATGCAAAAATAATGTTTCGGAATCATCCTCTATGCCAATAGGTAATGCAGAATTTAAAGACCATCTTCGTCAGTCAATACAATCAATTATTTCTCATAAAATGCGATCAATGCTTTCCATGCTTGGTATTTTTATTGGAGTTGCAGCTGTTATTGCTATGCTGGCTCTGGGTGAAGGAGCGAAAGAAGCTATCGCAGAAAGATTATCTGCTCTGGGATCGAATCTTTTAACGATAAGATCAGGATCAAGCCATCTTCATGGTGTGGCGATGGAAGCCGGTTCTGTAACACGTTTTACATTGCAGGATGCTGAGGCAATATCTCAATTATCGTTGATTAAATTAATATCTCCAAATGTAAATGGCCGAGGACAGATTGTTTATGGCAACAAAAATTGGAGTACGCAAGTTCAAGGTGTTGGCGAAAATTATGATGAAATACGGGCATCTGTCCCGACAAAAGGAAAATTTATAACAAAAGAAGAATTAATCGGCAGACAAAAAGTTGCTGTTATTGGAGTGACTGTTGCCAGAGAACTTTTTGGGGATATGGAGCCTGTTGATGAAATGATAAAAATAAATAGCATAAATTTTAGAGTAATAGGTGTTTTACCAGAAAAAGGTGCAACAGGATGGAGGGATAATGATGATATAATTCTTATCCCTGTTACAACAGGCATGTACAGACTTTTTGGAAAAGAATATGTTGATTCTATTGATGCAGAGGTAAGAGATGGAAGTAAAATGGAAGAAGCGCAGGATATGATAAAAAAACTCATTATTAAACGCCACAAAATTGTTAAAAAAGATGATGACTCTTTCCAAATCCGGAATATGGCAGAAATTCAGCAAACCATGCAGAGCACAACACAAACATTAGCATGGCTTTTAGGTTCTATTTCAACCATATCGCTTTTAGTCGGCGGGATAGGAATTATGAATATTATGCTTGTTTCGGTTACAGAACGAACGAAAGAAATTGGTCTTCGTAAAGCAATTGGCGCAAGAAAAATGGATATAATGTCACAATTTTTAATTGAATCAATTGTCATGACATCTTTAGGCGGGATACTTGGAATTATGCTTGGCTGCGGAGTTTCTTTTTTACTTGCTTCATTAGCTGATTGGAACACAAAAATTTCTGCTTTTTCAATAATTCTCTCCACATCATTTTCCATAGCAATCGGCATGGGCTTTGGAATCTGGCCTGCAAGACAAGCTGCGAAACTAAATCCGGTTGAGGCGTTAAGGTATGAATAAGTTATGAGTTGGGAGCAATGAAATGCTTAATCAGCAGTTGATTTTTAGCTTGAAATATAAGATTATATTATATATAATATAATAATGATGTTATTGGGTGTAAACTCCGCGAAGAATCTATTTTTAATGCTTTAGAAGCAGATTCTTCACTCCGC